>JAISES010000064.1 GCA_031263965.1 Prevotella sp.
ATTTCTTATATAGAATCATTCTTTATAAATGCAAATGTCGGGATAAATTACATCATATACAAATGTTCATTATCATATATTGGGTACGACAACAAACTCTTTTTCTTACCTTTGCACAAAACAACTGATTATGATACTTATCCATAAAGCAATAATTATTAATGAAGGACTATCCTTTGCCGGATCGGTTCTGATAGAAAACGGCCGTATTTCGGAAATATACAAGGGCGAAGTTCCATCCGGGATACTGGACAGATCAACTGTGATAAACGCAGAAGGCATGTGGCTGCTACCCGGAGCGATAGACGACCAGGTACACTTCCGCGAGCCTGGACTTACCCGCAAAGGCGATATTATGAGTGAAAGCAGAGCTGCAATTGCGGGAGGGGTAACTTCGTTTATGGAAATGCCCAATACAAAGCCTCAGACAACGACAATAGATCTGCTGGAACAAAAATTCGAATTGGGGTCGGAGAAGGCCTACGCCAATTACTCTTTTTACATGGGGGCGACCAACGATAATATGGCCGAACTGAGAAAAGTAAATCCAAAAGAGGTATGCGGTGTGAAAGTATTTATGGGCTCATCTACCGGAAACATGCTGGTAGACGATAAAAAGGTATTGCAGTCAATCTTTGCCGAAGTGGATATGTTAATAGCAACCCACTGCGAAAAGGAAGAAGTTATACGGGAAAATATCGCCGGATATAAGGCTATATACGGAGAAGATGCGCCTATCCGTTACCATCCGCTCATAAGAAGCGCGGAAGCCTGTTACAGGTCTTCTGCCGAAGCCGTAGAGCTGGCGGACAAATACCAAACCAGATTGCACATTTTGCACCTTTCCACCGAGAAAGAAATCAGCCTGTTCGATATAAAGCCTCTTTCCGAAAAGAAAATAACAGGCGAAGTCTGCGTACATCATCTTTGGTTTTCAGATGAAGATTATTCAAAATACGGAACTCGCATTAAATGGAATCCCTCGGTGAAAACGATCCAAGACAGAGATGCATTGATGCTGGGACTACTAAAAGACAAACTGGATGTAATTGCCACTGATCATGCTCCTCACCTTTGGGAAGAAAAGCAGGGAGGAGCGTTGAAAGCCGCATCAGGAGGGCCGTTGGTTCAGCATTCATTGCAAATGATGTTGGAACTGGCTAAAAGCGGTAAAATAACAAAGGAGCAAGTAGTTAATAAAATGTGCCATGCTCCGGCCGCCATGTTCAAAATACATAAGCGCGGCTATATACGGAAAGGCTACTTTGCCGATCTGGTATTGGTGAACCCTGATAAACCATATATGGTAGATCAAAGCAATATCCTGTATAAATGCAAGTGGTCCCCGCTCGAAGGTGAAACATTTTCAACCACCATCGAAAAAACTTTTCTGAACGGAAAGTTAGCCTTCGACAATGGCGTTCTGAATGATATAAAAGGGGAAAGACTCCTGTTTGACAGATAAACAACTGATTATGAATACAATAACTCTTGAGGCATGTGCAAATTCACCTCAATCGGCCATAGAAGCCCAAAAAGGAGGCGCTATCAGAATCGAATTATGTGACAATTTAGGGGAAGGAGGTACTACTCCGGCATTATCCCAAATAGAAACAACAAGACAATACATTGATATACAGTTAAATATAATAATAAGGCCACGCGGTGGCGATTTTTCATACAGCGATATAGAGTTTGAGACGATGAAACGGGATATTTATCACTGCGGAAAAGCAAAATGTGATGGGGTTGTATTCGGCATATTGAAATCTGACGGTTCCATCGATAAAAAAAGGAATTCAGAGCTTATTAATATAGCTCGTCAATACGGAATGAGCATTACTTTCCACCGTGCTTTCGACAGAGCAAACGATCTATTCCAAGCACTTGAAGATATTATAGAATTAGGATGCGACCGCATCCTTACATCCGGAGGCAAGCAAAGCGCTCCCGAAGGAGCTGCCATTATAAAAAAATTAATCGGGCAAGCCAACGGACGTATTTCAATAATGCCGGGCGGCGGCATTACCGTGGATAATATTTATGAACTGGTAAAAACGACAGGACTGAAAGAGTTTCACGGGTCATTCCGAAGCAAATATAAAGGAAACATGAAATACCTGTCTCCTCTTTTCAACAATGAAGAAGAATACACCATATTGCAAACGGATGCAGGGAAGGTAAAAAAAGCAATAGAAAATGCCAATAAAATTTAGAAACTGTTTGAATTTTATAGCAGATTTTTTTATAGGTATTTTCAGATGGATTTTGATCTTTTTGCTTGCGTCATTGCGAGAAGTGCAACGATGAAGCAATCTAGGTCGGTTAGCGGTAGGGGCAGCCCTTTGTGGCTGCCCGAAAAAACACAACTGGATTGCTTCGCCTTTCAGGCTCGTAATGACAGGAGGAACTGATCCTACAAACACGCCTTTTTAGGATTAGAGCAAGCTTGCAGGGTCGAGATTTTTGCCCTCTATATCTTTAAAATAATTATATGTGCCTACTTTCAGTTCGAATGTAGCCATCTCATCGCAAACGATTATTCCTTTCGGATGCAGTTGTAAAGCTGTTACAGTCCACATCTGGTTGACAGCGCCCTCTACAGCCTGTGCCAATGCCCTCGCTTTGTTGTGCCCGTTGACCATAATCAATACTTCCTTCGCATCCAATACAGTGCCTACACCTACAGTTAGCGATGTTTTAGGTACTTTATTGATATCATTGTCGAAGAAACGGGAGTTTGCAATAATAGTATCTTGCGTTAGCGTTTTGATACGTGTACGGGAAGATAAGGACGATCCCGGTTCGTTGAATGCTATATGTCCGTCAGGACCTATTCCGCCAAGGAAAAGGTCTACCCCTCCTACAGCTTTCATTTTCGCTTCGTAAGCGGCGCATTCGGCATCCGGATCGGGCGCGTTCCCGTTCAGTATATTTACATTTGCGGGGTCTATATC
>JAISES010000067.1 GCA_031263965.1 Prevotella sp.
TTGCTTGTGCTGGAATTAATGGAAAATCATGGCAATAATTGGAGAGAAAATCTGATGGTACAGAGATTCGCTTGCTGATCAACTTGGGACGTGAGAATTATTCAGCGAACCCTACTTAAATTCCCTATATGATCCACAGGTTGAATATTTTAAAACGCCAACAAAACTACCTATGGGCAAATTAATCTTTGTTTGCTTAACAGAAGTTTTGGAATATGAACGTTCTAAAGAGTCTTTTATAAATGCAATAAGTTTATCCGAGCCTCGTGTTTCCTTTGTCTGGGAAGGGGTAATTTCGTCTTTCTCTTTGTTTTCGAAGCCCAAGCCCAGCACTTTCACATCATACTCTTTTGTAAATTGTGAAATAGCTTCATCAAAGTCCTGTTGTTGAATGTCTGATAAATCTTCCTGCGAACAAGAAAAACACACAAACGCTGCACTCAATGCAGTTAATAAAATCTTTTTCATAAGTTTTAAATTAATGTAAATTATTAAATATTAAAGGTTAAGGCCATACGGCCTTAAATGATTCAGTACAGATCAAGTTTCTTCATCGTGAAAATTAATCAAAATGAGTGTTTTACTCCCCTTATAATTTCATTTTATAAAAATACAAATGCAAAAATATATAAATATTTCCTAATTACATGACAAAAATCCAAATATATTTCAAGACAACCGTATCAAATTTTCAAGATTTTTTTCAGATAACCTATATCTAGAGTTGTTTTATAAAGTATCTTCCTGATACTGTGTTTATCTTTCCGTTCAGATACTAATGTGTAAGGCTATTTTCCTTAGTGACTTTTAGAAATTTTTTCGTAAATATATTTAGAGTTCTTTTTAGATGAAATATTATCCGATATAACGTTTTTGTTTCATAAATATGTTAAATAGACTATTTATATATATGTGTATATTAAATAATATAAATAGTATATTAACTAATTATCAATACTATACAATTTGCATAGTTATTTGCATAATTAAATGTTTAAAAATTATTTGCACAATTATGTTTTTTATATACCTTTGCCTTTAATAAACCAAAAAAATGTATTTTATGTAATGATTAAAAGTAAAGGCATTATCCATGTAAACAATGGCAACGCCGACAAAACAGAGCTGATGGATTCCGTTCATGAACTGGAAGATGGCGAATACGGCTATCTTCTTTTTGACAAGGAACCAAATAAAGCTCTACCTCAATTGAAGTACCTGTTTGGAATCGTGTTAAAGCGAATATCCGATGCTCTTCCCGAACATCCGTCAACAGGTGCCCTATACAGTTACTTTGAAGAGATATATGCTCCGGTAAGAACTGATATAATCGCAGGGGAAAAGTATGAATACTTCGACCTGAAAACAGAAAAATCAATTGAGGTGAATGATATTATCGAGAAAATCATTCGCCATGCTGAAACTGAATGGGGCATCAAAGAAATCCCGGCGAGGGATGAATTAAAAGCTCCGGAAGCCAGGGAACTCTATGCAGGAGCCTACGCTTCCCAGTGGGAAAATTATTCTCGGAAAATTTAATATCATTCTTACAGAAATGACGGAACAAGAAAAAAAATTATCTCCATTTGACGTTTTCAGTCAGGTGCAGGAAACTTACGAAGAAGCAAAAAAGAAAAGTGCGAGCGAATCCGGAAACCGCACAAAACATTTCAGAATGACAGGCGACGGTACGCATAACGTCCGCATACTCCCTTTAGCCCCTGTTATTGACAAAGATGGAAATGCCCTGCCTATGACCCGGAAAGGATATGAGTATCCGATCAAGGATATGGTACTGAAAATTGTCGGCAAAGACAATAAAGGCAAAGAAAAAACAACCTATGTAAATGTATGTAACGCCAATTATGCCTTCCCTGATTTAAAATGCGACCTTATTGATGAATACGTTTCTGTTGCCTGTGAAAAATACAGCTCCGATGAAGCTCTTATTAAAAAGGTCAAGGAAAGCAGCTTTAACGGAGGCTTGAAATGGAACTCCAATCGTTGCATGTACATATTGGATGCGGACAAACGGGCCGACGGAATACAAATCCTTAGCTTGTCTTATTCCCAGTATAAGGACCTGGAAGACCGGAAGATCAAACTTTGGGAAAAACTGCTCAAAAAGAGGAAGGCTCCATGTCCGGTCTCATCCGTCGAAGACGCGTATCTCGTTGAGATAACCCGCAAAACAGAAAAGAAGAAGACAGAATATTCATTTAACATCGATGCCGTTTCAGATGTGGACGTGCTGAGCGATGAAGAACTGCAAGCCCTGCTTGACGCTCCACGCTTACCGGAAGCCCTTTACCGTTACACAAGGTTCCACCTGGAGGCAACTGTCGCTTTCCTTAAACAATTCGACGAAAAGCTTCAGATTGAAGTCATGAGCGACGACAGGATTGCGGATTGTATCGACAAAATCAAAATGACTCTTCCTGCCGACGATACCAGCCATTTCACATTTGACGGAAGCGCGGACAATTCTTCAGCGCAATCCGGCAGCAATGGGATAGACGCTTTGTGGGATGCTTATGATCGTCTGGAAGAAACCGGACTCGATGATAAATCGGAAGAAGGGCAGGACCTTCGCGCTGATATTAAAGAATTTATTGAGTCGAAGGGTCTCGATGTAACTGTTTCCCGCAAAAAAACAAATCTGGATCTGCTCCAGGAAATCGAAGATGTTTCATCTGAAGCCGGAGATAATGACAAGCAAGGCGCGGAACCAGAGCCAGAACCGGAAGAGCCTGCCGAAGAAGCGGCTGAAGAACCTGAAAATGATCCGGAGCCAGAGCCGGAACCGGAAACGCGCTCTTCAAGAAGAGGCCGCAACGATGACACCAGTGAGCCTGCCGCACGTTCCGAAAGACGCAGCGCACGCCCGGAAAGAAGAAGAAGGTAATTAACTCCAACATGGGCGCGTCATTCAATTGGCGTGCCTTAAATCCACTGATTTATGACGGAAAACAGAATTCCGTGTGCATTATTGATAAATGATGTTCACGTAAGCAAGGATAATATTCCCGAATTTCAAAAGAATTGGGACGAGGCATTGTCTGTATGCCGGGAGAATAAGATCACCGATCTGATTGTTGGCGGCGATTTATGGCAAAGCAGGTCTTCCCAGACATTAAACACATTACTGGCTATCCGGGACGCTTTTATAAAAAGTAACAAGGCGGGTATCGATGTAACATTAGCGGAGGGGAACCATTGTAAAGTCGATCAGGAATCCCTTTATGGGTACAGCCATGTTTTCGATCAGTACCCAGGCGTATTTGCGATAGATGATGTGAAGCGTTACGATTACGATAATGTCTCACTCTATATAATGAGTTATTTCCCTGAAAACGGGAGCTTTCCGGACCGGTTGAACTGTCTTGTTAAAGACCTCAATAAATCCCGTTACAACATACTTTACGCCCATCAGGGCATCAATGGCGCGTTGGGGGCGGCTATCGATGGAGAATTACCCACTAAGGTATTTAAAGATTTCGACCGGGTATTGGTCGGTCATTACCACAACCGCTGTAAAATCAAAAATACGGATATTGAGTATATCGGCAGCTCCAGACAGCACAATTTCGGAGAGGACGAAGAAAAAGGGTACACGATCCTTTATTCGGATGGCAGCACAAAATTCATTAAGAACCAGGTCAATATCCGCTACAAAGTTTTTGAACTTACATCCAGGCAGATAACCGATGAAATGCTGGCCGGGGTTACAGCGCTTACCCGGAATCCCCAGTATCTGGTAAAAACAAAAATCAGTTGCGGCGCAACCGAAGCTTCATTGATAGATAAAGACAAATTGCTTGAAGCCGGAGTGTCAAAGATTGATATTATTACAGAAGACCTTATTGCCGGAGCATGTCAATCCGCTACCCTGGAAACCAAGTTTGATAAAACCGGCATTAAAAAAGAATATACCGGCTTTTGTGAGCAAAAAGAAGTTCCTGATGAATTAGGTTTAAAATACCTCGATAAAATTAATTGAATATGTGGTCATTAATAAATATTACAGCAGAAAATATAGCGGCTTTTAAAGAGTTTAACTATGATCTTACGCAAGGCGTTACCACTCTTGTGTTTGGAAACAATATGGATAATGACTCGCAAGGCTCCAACGGGTCCGGTAAATCCGCTTTATTGGAAGCTATCGCAATCGCTTTTACCGGCGAGTCTTTACGAAAGGTTAAAATAGACGAGATAATTAACGACTCCTCCGAAGAAGCTTTTGTGAAATCTGTTTTTCACAACAGTTTGTCCGGGGAAGAGTTTGAGGTTATAAGGACTTTATCCAGGAAAAAATCGCAACATGTTGAATGCCATATCTATAAAAACGGTAAAGAAATCAATACCGGTGAAACAAAGCAATCCGGTTTTCCGGAATACAACAAATATATCCTTGAAAAGATCGGCCTCTCCAAAGACGATATTTTCAGCAACTTCATTCTGAGCAAACATAAATTCCAATGTTTCCTTTCCAGTCCGGATAAAGATAAAAAAGAGATCATCAACCGTTTTTCCAACGCTATTATAGTTGACGATGCGATTGAAGCTTTAAACAAGGACCTTACTCCTGAAGTAGAATCATTGAGACAGGCTGAACTTAAAGTTTCTTCTATTGAAGGCAGTATAACCGCCATAGAGGAGCAGATCGTCAAAGCAAAAGACGATGAAGTAAACTATAAAAACAACAAGTCCCAACGAAAAAAAGAACTGGAGGAGGCTATTGGAGAAAAGGAAAAATCTATCGGCAATCTGAATTCCCTTATCCGTGAGAATAAAAACAGGATTTCCGAATTGGATGGCGCCTATAATTCAATTATTGAGATTGAAAAAGACGAAAACCTGTCATTGGAAGATTGCCATAACTCGATCCGGTCATTGTTCACCCAGAAAAACATTTTGGGGTTTGAAGACTGGAGCGGAAAATCATCGGGGTTGTCGGGGAAGTTAACATTGTTGCATGCACAACAGAAAGATACGATTGAAAATATTGAAGAAGCTTTGGCGGAGTACGAAAAAACAAAATCGGAGCTCGACAAGATGCGGAAATCCTATGAAGCCTGTAAAACAACTAATTCCCAGGAAGAAGAACAATTAAAAGAAGAGTTGGGCCTTCTCAGGGAAAAGGCAGGAAAGGCTGAAAAAGAGTTAGGGGCTATCCGGCAACAACAGCAACAAACAAAGCGGCGGATCAGCGATTTGGAGAATAAGATCGCAGGCGAAATCAGTTGTCCTAAATGTCGGCATATTTTTGTTTTGGAACCGGATGTAGACGTCGCTTCCACGAAGAAAGAGGTTGAAAAACTGAAAGGGGACAACCAGATTCTTTTAAATCAATTTGCAAAAAAAGAAGACGAATCGAGAAATTTCTCTATCCGGCAAGATCAGGTTAAATCCAAACAAAAAACATTATCCGAAGCGTTAGAGCAGGAATATGAAAAACTTCGCCGTAAAACACAGGAAGTGAACTGCCTGAATGAAAACTGCCAGTCGTTGAAAGAACAGAACGATTCCATCAACGGCAAAGTAAAGCAAGTCGAAGACAGCCTTAACCGCGTATTGGACGATATGTTTGATTCGGCTTATAATATTGTAGAAAAGCTGACAAAGGAATGCGAGTCCCAGGTTACACAAAAAGAAATAGATATTTCTACATATAAAGGCTCCATATCCACCTTTCGAAGATCAATAGAAGAATTGGATATAGTCAAGGACGATTCCCTCATTATAAAACTGGAGGATAGTTTAAAAGAATACGAAGCAAGCGGCGAAAAAGCCAGGCACAACAAACAGCAGTTTGAAAACCGGGTAAACGAACTAAAAGAGCAGGAGCAACGGTTCCTTGAATTCAAAACGCATCTGGCAAACAGCAAGATAGATGCTTTGGGACAAATGACCAATGATTTCCTGGAACAGATAGGCAGCGATATCCGGATTCGTTTCAGCGGCTATACCGTGTTGAAAAGCGGCAAAGTGCGCGATAAGATTTCCATCTCTTTGATCCGGAACGGTATCGATTGCGGCTCGTTCGACAAATTCTCCGAAGGGGAAAAGGCCCGTGTTAACCTGGCGAATATTCTTGCGATGCACAAATTGACGAATGTAAGCTGTGAGGACGGGAAAGGCCTCGATTTACTGGTGTTGGACGAGATCATGGACGCAACAGACGAATCCGGATTATCCAACATCTTTGAAGCGTTGAACTCCCTCCGGATTACATCCCTGGTGGTTAGTCACGGCAATATAGCCGAAAACTATCCGCACAGATTAATTGTGAATAAGAAAAACAATGTATCATTTATAAATGAAAACTAATCATGGAGACAAGGTAGAAGATTCCAAAGTAACACTGGATAACGTTATGAGTGTAGATATCGCAACCCATACGGGATATTATTCAACTCACGGCAGCGGAACCTGGGACTTTACAGAAAGCATGCGAAGGAACAATAACAAGCAGCACCAGGCTTTTCGGGAGACGTTAATTGATTTTATCCAAAAGTATAATATCAAACAGATAGTAGCAGAAGATGTGAGTTGCGGCCGTTCCATGTCCCAATTTAAAGCAACGGTAAAATTATCGGAATTCAGGGGCATCCTGATGGAAATATGCGACAGCCTTGATTTACCGGAGCCGGTATTTATTAACCTGAAAACGGTAAAAAAATGGGCTACCGGAAACGGCAACGCTGACAAAGAAATGATGATAAGGTTTTGCAAAACACGCTGGAAAACAAATCCTGTGGACGATAACGAAGCCGATGCCACCCACATCTTTATGTATTATATAAGGAAATTTAACCTGTAAAAATTAAACCATAATGAGTACAGCCAGACGGAACAGACGAGCCATGGCCCGTCAATCACAGAAACATTTTAAAATCCTTGCCGAATTATTAATGGGATTTTACGAATTCCTGGAAAAGAAAGATAAACCGGACGACGGGCAGGTCCGTAAGGAATTCATCGAAAGGGAAGAATGCTGGAAGCGTTACTGTACCTCCAATCAATTGACTGAAGAAGCATCTCTATTATTCAATAAAGAAGTGGCTCAGTCATGGAAGAACAGGTACGCGAAGGAATTCCCGACCGGGAACTAAATCCGGAAGTCGCCAAACAAAGGAATTTATTATTTGAAAAATACGTTAACCCTTATTTGAATATGGTGTATAAGTTGTGCGTCAACTATACATACAATCCGGCTAATATAGAAGAAAACTATACGGAAGTCCTTGCGAACTTTTACCGTAGAATCGAGACTTATAATCCCGACCTGTCCATATTGACATGGCTGCATATTATTACTAAACGGCAGATCGCCGAAATCGAGAAAAGGCGGAAACGGCATGATAATAAAGATTATGACCAGGATATTGAAATGTATATCGATGATGTCTCCGACGGCAACGAGCCGGGGGGTAATATCATGGACGCCAAGAACTACAGGGAATTATACAGCGACGATATCCTCTTTGTTTTAGACCGGATGAAAAGCCTCCACCGGGACGCTTTCCTTCTACAGGAAGCGGGATATTCTCTGAAAGAGATAGCTGAAATAGAATTCAACAGGGGCACGTTAAAATCCCGTAATATAGAAACGGTTAAAAGCAGGTTGTTCCTTGCCCGTCAGTTTCTGAAAAATAATCTGACAAGAGATGGCAGGAGAAAGGCAGATTAAGCAGGTAATGACCGTTTATACGGAGATAATGACCCGGCTGGTCGATAAAACTTTCCGTTTTTCACAGGGAGGTAAAACCCTCCGCGCCATCTCCGGATTCTTAGATAAATTTGAAAAAGAGTACGGGATAATCACCAGGGAACGCCTTGTCGATTTCTGTATCTATATAGCCCATATATACCGGAAAAGAGAAAAACGGACCATTCAGCAAATGTTTGGTTCAACCTCGCTTGACCGGTTCGGGGAATCGAAGCAGGGAAGGGTGTATTATGAAGATAAATGGTTGTCGGACGGGCAATTGACAAGGGATTACCTCTATCATCTTATAGCTGACAGAAAAGAGCACCCGCAGGCAAAATATATCTATGTTTTGTCTGAAGAGGGCACGAAAAAAAGACTGTTAAACCAAAAAACCGGGTATTTGCTTTGCCAGACCTCCACGCTTGGCTGGAGTCCTGCCTCAGAAACGTGCGGACAGTGCATGTTTAAGCGGGAGTGCATGAAAGAGACGCAACGTAAATACCCGGAACTTTACCGAATCCGTTCAGAATATGGCAAATCCAACAAATAACGTATTAACGCCGGAGTTCCTGATGGACCTGTTCATGACCTGTTTGGAAAACGATTATATCCTGGGAATTGTATCAGAGCACCTGAAAGAAGAACATCTCCCGGACAGGGATTTCCAGGCCTTACATGCTTATTTCCGCGATTATTATAAATCATACAAAAAGCCGCCGTCATACAGCGTATTGATACAGATGATGTCCGGCAAGAGGGGCGCGTCGGCCTTACTGGAAGATATTTACGATACTGCTTCGCCTATGGAGCCGAAAGTTCTCCTGGAAAAACTGGAAGAATACATCAAACAGGTAAAGTTTCAGAAGATGTACCAGGATATCGGGAAATTATTCGTCCGGCAGGAACATCAAGAAGCTTCCGAAAAAATGCGCGAACATGTCGAATGGGCCGGTTCTTTCAGTTTGAGGGGCTCTGAATTTATCGATGTGGTGGAAACATTCGGGAAAAGATTCAAAACAAACAGGCAAAAATATAATTCCGTTAATAAACAGCCTCCGATCACCCGGTTTTACATCGACGACCTCGACGTGATGAATGAAGGACGTGAATTAAGGACACAGCTGACTTGCCTTCTCGCGCCGACAGGCGTCGGGAAAAGCCATGCGGCCAGGTGGATCGGGAAAAGCGCCTGCCAGATAGACGGCCTTAATGTCCTTCATTTCCAGCTGGAAGGCAGCGAAGAGGAGGTTGTCAACGCTTATTCGGCTTCTTTGGCGGCTTGCAGCACATTCCGTTATGAAACCGGCACGTTACGCGATAAGGATGTTGAAAAAATGGAGGAAATGCTTCAATCCGTATCGGGAACGCTGTTTGTGAAATCTTATCCTAAATTCAACACCAAAGTTTCCACCATCGATATAAAAAACGGCATCAACGAATTCCGGAAACGGCATAACTATAATCCGGATGTGGTCATAATCGATTCGATGGATCTACTTTCGGATTCAAGCCATAAAAAATGGGGAGAGAACGGAGTCAGGCATCAAAGGATCGCTGTTGCCAATGACCTGAAGGACCTGGCTGCGGATGAAAAGGTCTGGATGGTTGCAACCTATCAGGCTACCATTGAAAACCGGGACTGGCTGAATGACGAAAAGAACGTGCTGACCGAGTATAACTGTGCGGAAGCTAAAGGCCTGGCCCGTCCGATGACGCACCTGATCACGCTTAACCAGAGCGACAGGGAAAGAAAAGAACGGGTGATGCGGCTCTATGTAGCTAAAAGCCGCTTTTTTGAAAAAGGAGAACCCTTCAAAATAGCTACCGATTATAACACCGAACAATTTTATGATTCGGTACGGACATTAAACTTAAATAAAATAAACTAATGCCTTGGGCGGCTTTGTAAAACCCGCGAAAACTTATATGAAAAAATATATTGGAATAAAAGAAATCAATGCGATACCGATGAACCGGCAGGAGTACAACGATTTCAGAGGTTGGACGTTGCCTGAAGATGAAGACGGGTCGGATGAAGGGTATCTTGTAGAGTATATCGATGGGGGAAAAGCGAATACCCCGCAATATTCCGGCTATGTAAGCTGGTCTCCCAAAGATGTGTTTGAAAAAGCATATAAAATTGCGGACACCCCGCTTGACAGAATGTACATTGAATATAATGAGTTGATAGACAAGTACAATAAACTTGTGCTCTTCCTTGGACGTAAAGACTGTGGGAATGTAGCCGGAGAAACGCAGGCTTCCCTTATGGAACAGCAAATGCTGCAAATGAAAAGTTACCTGCTGACATTAAGGACAAGGATTGAATTAATGAAGAGATAACGATAATAAATGAATTACCGGCAGATATTCTTATGCTGCCGGTAATTTATATAATAAATCCAAATATGCTTATCACCAGACAGGACAGGGATTTCCTTATCAGCGAGTTATCGATTGAACTCCAGGCTAAACCGGACGGCAGCAATAAAAACCTTATTGTTCCAACCTGTATTTATTGTGGAAAAACAAGAGGAAAGATGGGCATCTATATCGGTAAGGAGACCGATAAGAAAAAACTGTTTGTCAGCCATTGTTTTTCATGCGGACATACCACTAAAGATATAAATCAGTTACTGGATGATATTGGGCGTCCTGATCTGAAATTAACAGAGACCGCCGATTTCCGTCCGGTAACAGAGCTTAACCCTTTCTTCCAACTGGAAGAAGGCGATGAAATAGACGACGAACTGGCTGTTGTAGATATGCCTGAAGGGTGGAAAAGA
Organism: Prevotella sp.; assembly: GCA_031263965.1. Lineage (GTDB taxonomy): Bacteria > Bacteroidota > Bacteroidia > Bacteroidales > Dysgonomonadaceae > Dysgonomonas. Next base: position 10,501 of record JAISES010000067.1, read on the forward strand.
TGCTTTAAGAACCCATACCTTAAAGAACGCGGATTTACAAGCGATGATTATGATTATTTCCAGGTTGGCACTACGCGCGGGCTGAACTTCCGGTTTGAAAATTATGTGGTATTTCCAATTATTGACAACAAAGATATTGCCGGTTATATATCGCGGCATGTCTGGGATAAAGACAAGATTGAGGAATATAACCGGAAAGCAAGGAGAGCAGGGAAATATGAGGTCAGGCGGTATAACAACAGTGTCGAAAACGACTTCTCCAGACTGCTCTACAATTATGACGGTGTTATGGAGGATGAGACAGATACTGTCGTTATTGTGGAAGGCGTGTTCGACGTTATAGCGCTGACACGCAAGCTTGAATTATATGACAACCGGCAAATCGCCGTCGTTGCCACATTCGGAAAGAAAATCTCCCAGACCCAGATTTACAAGCTGCAAGCCAAAGGAGTAAAAACGGTTGTCATCGGGTATGATTCAGACGCGTTAGACGCCATTAACAATACGGCGGAAACCTTGAATGAATACTTTGACGTCTACATTGCAAAAATTGAAAGTGCCGGGAAAGATTGGGACGAGATGTCGTTCTGGGATATTTACGACACATTTTCCGGCAATCTGAAAACCCCGGTAGAATATAAATTAAATACAATACAGGTTCAATTATGAAAGAGCTGGAGGAATGGCTGACCGTCAATAAAATCTCATACAAAGTGATTGACGATGAGGTAATTGAAATAACCGGTTTCGGTAAAATGTTTTTTGAAGATACCGGCAAAATACAATCCATTTTTAAAAAAGATAAAGATGGAGGGGTCGTTTTCAACAGCATGGAACACCCGCAGGTATTAATCGAAGAAGGGATAGGCTACTGCGTATTTAAATTCGGCAACAACTTTTATTATACCGATTTACAGAAGGACTTTAAATTAAACATCCTGAAATATATTGGGAAAAGGGTTCCGCCCGTACAGAAATTCGAATATGTAAACCTGGGAATCCATACCCCTTATGAATTGCTTAACGGAAGCTTTATGCCTGAAGCCTGGGTTGAAAAGGCTTTGTTCTGCGGACATCCCGGAACCGGTATCTGCGACCGGAATACAATGGCGGCATGTTACAATTTCCAGAAAACATGCGAAGCTAAGAATCTGAAATATGTTTTTGGCTATTCGCTGAATTTCACAGAGGGCGAAAATAAAGTCGGAGCTAAGGTCTATGTCCAGACTCAGAAAGGACTTCAGAACTTACTGAGGATACAAAAAGCCATTATGGTGGACAGTCCGGATAAAACGATCCCTTTTGACGAGTTGTTACGCCGTGGGGATGGAAATATAATTGTCCTGGATAAATATTCATCTTTTTGGGTAAAAGACAATAAGGAAGCTTTATGGGATTTACAGGACAACTTTATCGATGTTTTCTTCCAGGTGGATCTATCCGAATATAAGGCCGAAAGGATAGACAGTAAAGTCCTGAATGCGGCTAAACTATATTTTGACGGGATTTACTGGGATGAAGATTACGACCTTCCCCCTATACTGCTGACTGACTGCTATTATCTTGATAAAGACGATGCGAAAAACAAAATCATCCTTAATAAGGTGGCAGAAGGCGCCGCCCATGAGCAAAGCGACGAGCAGTTCTACAAAGACGCCGATGAGCATTACGAATTGTTTGAGCAACTGTTCGACCCTGAAAAGTGGGATATTCCCGCGTTGTTCAGGGAATGTTGCGACAATACGATATATATCCTTGAAAATGCCAACGCCCGGTTCGATAATACACGGAATTTCATGCCCAAGTATGATTTAACCCAGGAAGAATTAAAGAAGTACGGAACTGCCCATACGATGTTTAACCGGCTTCTGGAAGAGGGTTTTGAACGGTTGGCGCCGGAGGGAAAGGAAGAACAGTACAGGAAGCAGATGTCCTACGAGAAATATATTATCGAATCGACCAATAACGTCGATTACCTGCTTGTACAATACGACACCTGCAACTGGGCCAGGCAAAACGGCATACTGGTTGGTTGTGGCCGTGGTTCTGCTGCCGGTTCCCTGTTGCTTTACCTGCTGGGCATCACATTGATAGACCCTATCAAGTACGACCTGATCTTCGAGCGTTTCCTACTCCCGGAACGTGCCGGATTATACCCGTCCGATACAACGA
>JAISES010000099.1 GCA_031263965.1 Prevotella sp.
ATGAGACAGATGACAAAGAAGCATTTACGACTAATATCCTTCAAGATATAAACAGGCGAAAACAAGTAATTGGTTATCTGTATAGTTTAATTAAGATCTGATTTTTTAGAAATACAAATACAGCTTGAAACTAAATAACTAAAAGATTATTTGATGAATATAATAATAAATTTATAAATCAATTCATTTTCAACTAAGATGTTAAAATTCTCATCTATATTAATTCTATTCGCATTAGCGACCGGAATATCGGCTCAAGAAGACTTTATATACATGACAAACGACTCTATCCGCCGGGAGTATGACAAAGCAATGGAAGATCCCCGTATCTTCAGGCCAAGGCATTTAAAAATATCAGAAAAAGATGCGATCAAACTAGCCGATAGATTACCCGCCTTTGCAGTTTACAAAGACACCTATTTTGTTACAGGAGTACCATTAAATCAAGAAATAACCAATGAATCGGCTGATGCCGCATTTCAGATAAGCATAAGACAGCGATTAACCAAAAGTGTTCTTCCGTTCAAAACATTTGCATACCTGACATATACTCAAAAATCGTATTGGGATATATATGCCGAATCCAGCCCTTTCAGGGATACCAATTATAACCCGGGAATGGGTTTGGGTAAATATATATTCCATCAAAACAAACTGGTGGGTGCGGTGTTTGCTCAGATCAAGCATGAATCGAATGGCCGCGATGGAGAAGAGTCCCGGAGCTGGAACTATTTAAGTGTATCAATGAAATATTTTTTCAACGCCAGATTTAATCTTGCAGGAGAGTTCTGGGTTCCATACGTAGATGGCGACAACAATAAAGACCTTTTGGATTACAGGGGATTAGGTTATATATCCCTCAATTACATCAGCAATAAACAAACGTGGTGGCTGTCTGCCGACTTTAACCCCAGAAAAGGCTTTGGTAATGTAAATACAACAATGACGGCATCATTCAGAGTCTCTCAAAAATCAAACCAATATTTATTTGCCAGATTTTTTCAAGGATACAGTGAAAGCCTGATGGACTATAACAAATACACGATGAATATCCGAATAGGGATATGTATAAAACCCGACTTTTATAATATTTTCTAAATATTACTCACTCTTTTCATCTATAAATAAATAAAAATTAGTTCAATATCAAAATAATAGCTACATTTAAGATAAAATACAAGATTAACTATTTCATAAACTATAAAATTTACTATTATGTTAAAGAATGATATAGGAATCAATGCCGGCACCATCTGGAGGTTACTGTCTGAGAAGGGTAAGCTTTCGCTGAAAGAAATTATTGAGTTTACAGATTACAAAGAATACTATATATTACTGGCACTGGGCTGGTTGTCCCGAGAAAATAAAATATCTTTTTCGGACAAGAACGGGATCTTATACGTAGAGATCAACGTTTATCAGATGTCCGAGATGTACTACTAAGTATTATACACACATAGAGGCTTCACCATTCTTTAATAGAAGGGTGAGGCATAATTATGGAGAAGCGGGTGGATTTTGCTATGCATAAACTGACAATCAAAGGTAAACAAAATCATATCGTTTTGCTCTTTTTTACTGATATATCTTTTTTAGATCAGGAGCTTATGTCCTGTACGAAATGAGTTATGCGAATATGATTATGTACGGCTCTGTACTTCCGAGCTATAATAATAAAGACAAGGGAGCCGAAAAAGACAACGAAGTAATTAATGCCGATGACCCTAAAAACAGGGATAACGCCGGGTTCAACCCGCTAACTATAATATCAGAGAAAACCGGCAAATCAATATCTCAATTAAAAGACGAAATGTCAGCTGGGGCAATAACTGTCGATATGGTTTTTGATGCTTTCGCTTCGGCGACAGCAGAGGGGGGGGGTAAATTCAACGGTATGCTCGAAAGGCAAAGAACGAATTGGAAAAGTATAATTCGGAACTCACAAAAACAATAAAAGATTTGGGGATAGATATTAAGCGGCTCGAATCAGCCAGCACAACATTCATAAAAACAAAAATCGCAGTAACTGTTCCTATTGTTGATACTATTATTATTGAGAAAATGCAACCCATGCCGATGCGAAAATTTGATTGGCGTGATAGTTGGGTTTCTGTTTCGGGATTAATCAGGGACGAACAGGTAAGCTGCAACGTTCAAGGCATCGACACACTTGTACAGGTCGTTCACCGGGTACCAAAGAAGTTTTGGTTTATAAAGTGGGGAACAAAAGCCATACGGCAGGAAATAGTATCTAAAAATCCACATAGTCAGATTGTTTATACCGAGTATATTGAACTGAAAAAGTAGTATTACTTTCGAAAAATGCTGGCGAATATTATACGGAAGCTATTGAAGAATAAGAAATACCTTTGGAAACCATGAGTTTCTGTGCGACTCGTTTATCTTCGTGATGGCGGGTCGTTCTTTTTGGAGAGGCAGACAAAAAATAAGGAACTAAACTCGGATTAATCCCTAATTTAGTCCCATTTGCTTATAAACATCTGATTTTCAGTATCATTCGCGGAGAGGAAGAGATTCGAACTCTCGATACCCTTTAGGGGTATACACGCTTTCCAGGCGTGCCTCTTCAACCACTCGAGCACCTCTCCTTTGTCCCATGGTTGTAGCGTGTGCAAAGATAAAGGATATTTTCATTCTGACAAATTAATCTTTACACAAGCTGTATAAGCAGCATATTTACCCGATTAATACAACAAAGCAGAAGTTTGAACAGAATCTGACATTATGTAGCATACATTCCACTTTTAACAACTTTTTCTTTATAATGATTTTTATTCGTTTAAAAACTGTTTCGAAAACTTTATCATAAACCTTGCAGATTAAAAAGCCTCCTGGCGTTACTTGTCGTTATTTCGCCAACCTCTTCGGCTGTTGCACCGTATATCTCTGCCAGCTTTTCCACAACAAACAATGTGTATGACGGTTCATTCCTTTTCCCCCGATAGGGAACAGGTGCCAAATAAGGAGCATCTGTTTCCACGACTATACGGGAAAGATCGGTTTGCTTCAATACAGCAGACAGTGTTGAATTTTTGAATGTAACAACCCCGCTTATCCCAAACAAGAAATTTTCAAGCGGCAAAATGCTTTGCAACTCTTCTGTCGAACCACCAAAACTATGGAATACACCCCTCAGTTTTTCCGGTCCTACATTCTTGACACATTCTACACATTCGGCTATGGCATCTCTCGAATGGATGGCAACCGGAAGATCATATTGGATACTCCACCTCAATTGTTCTTCAAAAACGTATTTCTGCTCCTGAGCAAATGTCTTGTCCCAATATAGATCGATTCCTACTTCACCAACAGCAATATACGGACGCAACTCCAATTGTTTTTTTATTGTATCCAGCCGCGTTTGCCAGTTCCCGTCCACACTTGTGGGATGCAAACCCATCATAGGGATACAATAGTCTTTGTATCGGCCGGCTGTATCATGCAGTTGGGAAAGAGAGGAAACATCTACGTTAGGCAGTAATATTTTTTCCACGCCTGCGGCTTTCGCCCTGACGATAACATCGTCTATATCGTTATCAAATTCTTTGGAATAGATATGGGAATGTGTATCAATTATCTTCATCTTGCAAATCGGTTTTTTCTCTTTCTTCCCGCCTCAGATAATAGACGACGCCATATTCTTTGCTTCTTTCCAATCGCTCTTTAAGAGGGAAATTGGCAAAAGCAGCCTCTACCTGATTCCACAATGCAGTCAACGTATTGTCTATACCTTGCCGCTGCATACTCAAATTTTCCAACTCGCGGGCTGTTGTATTCCGATGTGTTTTTTGTGCAAAATAGGCATCTCTAAATTGCGAGAATGCTACATTTACACGAGCTATGGCCGGATTGTAAATAGGCGCTCCACCCTGCCTGATACGCGCCCGTTCTCCATTTATCACATTTTCACCCCAATAGAGCAACGAATCATTACTTGTCAGGTCGGGAACCGTGAAATTATCAGGCTCAATGCCATAAAGTTGTTTTGTCTCTTTTTTAATTTCACTGCGAATCACGCAAAAATTTAACACTTGTATAAAATGTGACACATATAAGCGTGCATTCTTGATTAATTTTTGAAATTTCTTATTAGCCGAAGCTTGTGTATCAAGGCTGTTCTTGTAGCGGACATATGCACCTTCAAAATTGCGGAGCATTAGTTCCAGGTTATGAATTTCAAGTGTTATAATTCCTTGTCCGAAAATGGAATTATGTCTTTCAATCGCTGTCCTCAATGCCTTTATCCGTGCATTATCTGTGTTTGGCAAACGTCTGTATGGCATAGTGTGTTTATATTTTGTGTTAAGAAATCCGGGACATGAGGCTTTCCGCCAAACTATATAGTTCTTTCTTCTTATTCCTATCCACATTTACTTTATCGAGGCAACTTATCGCCTCTTTATAATACCTGTTGATAAGTTCTTCCGATTTTTGTTTCAGGTTCAATTTGTCATAAATGGCTGTAACAGCCTTTATTTTAGACTCTTCACTATAGTTTGTTTTGTTTATCCACTCCATCAATTCACCTTTAGAAGCACTGTCTTCCAGTGCATTTATCAGCAGGAATGTTTTTTTGTTGCAAAGAATATCTCCGCCTATACGTTTACCAAAATTGGTACTGTCGCCATATACATCGAGCAAATCATCTTTTAGTTGAAAACCTAATCCTACACTGATGCCAAAGTCGTACAGATTATTAGCGTCGGCATCCGGAGCCCCTGCTACTATGGCTCCTTCTTTCAGGGCACACCCCAGCAATACGGCTGTTTTAAGTCTTATCATCTCCAGATATTCGGGAATAGTTACATCCATACGCTGCTCGAATTCCATATCGTATTGCTGTCCGCAACATATCTCGGTTGCAGTAACAGAGAACAGATCCAGAACAGGCTTCAGATATTCGGAATCGGCTTTAGCTATCTCTTTATATGCTTCTATCAGCATGGCATCACCCGAAAGTACGGCTGTATTATCGCTCCACTTTATATGTACGGTAGGTTTTCCTCTCCGCATATCGGCCCTGTCCATCAAGTCGTCGTGCAAAAGTGTGAAATTATGAAATACTTCTATCGCCAACGCCACCGGCACTACTCGCGAAACGTCATCCTTATACAAGTTGTAGGACATAAGCGTCAGCGCCGGACGCACCCTTTTGCCTCCAAGTGAGAGTATATATGTAATAGGCTCGAAAAGAGACTGCGGATCAATATTATATTCTGTTTTTGATATTTCGTTATTTACAATACCGAGTACGTCCTCAAATGTATAAGTGAATCCCATAATTAAGTTGATATTATATACTGTTCGCCGGCGAATAAACTACTTCGCAGGCAAAGGTAACTTTTTGAAAATGATATTCAAAATAATAACTGATGTTACGCAACACCTGAAAAATATTATCATTTCATGTTCTTGCCCTTTTTCCTGCGCGCAATCGAAGATTGCTTGCGTTCCTTTTGCCCTAAGCAGCAAAAGGAACCAAAAATGCTTTGAGCGCCCGCTTAACTGTGCGACCCGTGGCAGGCTCAAAGGCTAAACGGGTTGAACTCGCATCTTCGATGCTCAGACAGGCATCCCGTTTTACGCCTTTTTCTCCTGACGGGTTCCCCGCACGTAAAGCACACGGCGCAGCTAAAGCACGACAAGGATAAAAAACAAGCTGCCCCCTACTTCCCCAGCAATCCCCGTGTTACATTCCACCGGAATTGCAACAACTTCCAGCCTTTCGATGGGGTTAGCCTGATTGTATAAATAAAAAACAGAATAATGGAACCCAGCCATTTTTTACATTCCGACCATTTTCTGCTGCGGTATACTTTAGGTGAAACAGCTTTTGTCCGGATTCGTTCACTTTTTCCTATCGAGTATGTCAGTTCCCTGAAGTGGGATTCTGACAATTTCTTTTCTGGAATATAGTGATAGATTCCCATCTGCGGAAGATAGTAAAAAACTTCATTGCCACGGGTTAGCCTGTCGTATAAATCTTTTTCCTCCGCCCCGATAAGTCCTGCACCTTTTCTTCCCAGTTCCACATTGAAAAGCCCATATTTATCAAACACCTCTTTCCGGAACGCGGAATTTCCTCCTCCGGGATATTTCCCGTTACGGAACGGCTTTTCCTTATCTCCTTCGTACAATGCTCCCCCTAAAAGCTGCTCTGTATAGCGGGATAGCCATCGGGGCTTTTCCACCTCATAAACGGGTACAATAGGGCCTCCGCAAGCGCTAACATCAGGATATGCTTCAAAGAACGTTCTTACAGATGAAAGGTAACGATCGAACACGGTAGCATCATCATCTACAAAAACGAGGATGTCTCCCCTGCTCTCCTTTACACCTCTGTTGCGGGCATAAGATAATCCCTGATTGGTTTCCTGAAAGTAGTGGAATTTCACTTGCGGATAATCTACCTGGAATTGATCGCAAATATTCTCCGTACTATCTGTACTATTGTTATTTACCATGACTATCTCATAGTCTTGACAGCGAAAATCCTGTTCTGCAACACTCTTCAAAGCATTGTACAGGTATTTCTCCCTGTTGTATGTACAGAATATGACGGATAATTTCATTTTTTTCAGTAGTAAGTAGTAAGTAGTAAGTAGTAAGTAGTAAGTAGTAAGTAGTAAGTAGTAAGTAGTAAGTAGTAAGTAGACAGCCTTCGAATATCGCCTACTAACTACTTCCTACTTCCTACTTAATTCTTTTAACATTCATCACAATAATCCCCACCAGTAATAATATCAGCAATCCCGAAGACGCAGTCGCCACAGTACGGCCAGTGTGGTATCCTTTCGGCTCGAATCTGAGAATTATTTCGTGTTCGCCTGCCGGTATGCGCATTGCCCTTAAGGTCCAGTCGGCACGGAAATGAGGGACTTCCTTTCCATCAATAGATGCCTGCCACCCATCAGAGAAGTAGATCTCGGACATAACAGCCAACTGTTCGCTTCCGGCTTTCGATCTGTACGTCAATTTGTTTGGCTTATACTCTGTCAATGTAATGGTCGCCGTAGAATCGGCAACGATATTCAAACCGGACAATTCACTTTCGAAACGTTTATCTACAACAGCGGTTTTTGCCGCGTCTAAAGTTTTCAGAGCATGAATTTCTTCATCCGCGTTATTCACCAACCTGTATTCATCCACAAACCATGCATTACCCATTGCTTGCGGATTTACAAGAGGCGGCCGGTCCGGATGATAGATCACATATTTTGTATTCAGCATGTTCAACGAAGGTGTACCGGCAAATGAAGCTGTGATGGTATCTATATTTTGTGATTGGAAAGAACCGGTTATATGATCGACCTCATCGCCCAAACGGTACTCGATCAACTCCTGATAACGTTTCAGTTTGGCGGCATGGTATCCTCCTACCGACTTGTGGTAGTATGAAGTACTTGTTTCTTCAAACGGATTATTCAGGTTCAACACCCTGTAAGACGGATGTTTATCTTGTAATATCGTTTTATCGGCAACCGATTGGGGAAATGTTTCGGCTTTATATGCAGATTTATTGACAAAATTCTTTTCACTCAAATATCGTTTATCTACATTCCACAAATCGGCCAGTATCAGAACCGTTATCCCGATAGATCCGTACAATGCCAGTTTTTTTGCTTCCATTTTCGAACGAAGAGCAAAAAGCATCACTCCTCCTGCAAGCAGGACAAACACCAACGATCTAAATGCATCGGCCGTCAGCAAATCTTTGCGGTCGGCAAGCAAAGCCTGATAAAACCACACGGGAACCTGATCTTTCCATCTGCTGTCATTCTCTGCTACAAAATTGGTAAACATACCCGGAGCAATCCATGCAACCAGACAAATAACGCCGGTTGTACCCAGTGATATATAGAGAGCTTTGGTCAGTTTCTTTTTATCTGTTTCGCCGGAGAAAAACTCTTTTACTCCCCATACAGCGACCATCACTACCGTTAAAGCCGGAATGACCAATGCCGAAGACACAGCCCTGAATTTATTGTAAAGCGGGAAGTTGTAAAAGAACCAGTCGTTGAACCATTCCAGATTTTTACCCCACGAGAGAAGAATAAAAAAGACAGTAGCCGCAAGCAATGCCCATTTCACGTTACTTCGGATAATTATCATCCCCAGAATAAACAAAAAGCAAACGATGACGCCGAAATAAACAGGACCTGACGTAAACGGCTGAGCGCCCCAGTATTCGCGCAAAACCTGTGCCGCCTGACTGGCAAACTCGGCTGAAATTTCTCCCGATTGTACTTTTTGAGTCAATATCTTAACGCTCTTCGAATCGTTATCATAAGGTTTGGAAACGCCTCCATACAGATTTGGGATCATCAATGTAAAAGTCTCCGCTTTACCGTAACTCCAGCCAAAAGCGTAGTCTTTATCCAGTCCTTCCGATTGCTGTGCAGCCTCCGGTTTATTCAGTGTCAGCTCCGATTTTCCGCGCGTACTTTCCCTTGCCATTTCCAGATTGCCGTAGATATTGCCCACATTACAGGCAAGAGCGAGAATAAGTACAACGGCCAGTATGCCTGATGCTTTCAGGAATGTCTTTACATCTTTTTTCGATAGGGTTTCTATGGCGTATGCGATAAACAGAATAATACAAAGCAAACCAGTATAATAAGTCATTTGCAGGTGGTTGCTCTTTATCTGGAATGCCAATCCCAAAGCAAAAAGTATCCCTCCCAATAATATCTTTTTCCGGAACACTGCCATCAGGCCTGCTATAATCAGCGGCATATAGGCCAATGTCCAGGCTTTGGTAACATGTCCTGCATCGAGGATTATGATATTGTAAGATGATAATGAATAAGCAATTGCGCCTAATACGGAAATTACCGGCCCGAAACCCATCATACAAAACAGGATGTAGGCCATCAGCATAGCTGTAAATACAGCTCCTGCACTACTGCTTCCCAATGCTTTCAGCGGAGCTTCGAGGTAATCGAGAAAGTTGGGACTGCCGCCCCAGATACCGATCTGATAAGCCGGCATCCCCGAAAACATGGCTCCTGTCCATTCAGACGATTCACCCTCGTTATTATAGTAGTCACTCAATTCTTTAGATGCTCCCTGAAACTGGGTAACATCGTGTTGAGGAAGAACCTTGCCTTCGATCAGCGGGCTGAAATAAAGCATCGTTACCGCCAAAAATGCAATGACTGCAATTATGTGCGACGAAAGCGTTTTCAGTAGGGTTTGCTCTTTCTTTATCATCTTATCTCGTGTTTATTGTTATTTCTTCTTCAATATATAAATCAGCGAACTGCTTCGTTTTTTGTTACTCAATGTGCGTAGAAAAAACAAACCTCCTTTTACCAATCCTACAAAGCCGGCAAGGAATGTTCCCTTATTTTTCTCGCTGAGCATGGATATATAGAATGCATCGAAATACATCGGCTTGACGGCAACGATACTGAAATGATGCCTGTTTGCCAGATGTTCAAAATCGGAAGGTGAAAAATGCCATAAATGACGGGGCACATCATATGCAGCCCAGTATTCTTTGTAATGTACCGCATCGAAAGATTCCTTATTGGGCAGGGCGATCACGATTGTCCCGTCATCTTTAACCAATCCGTACAGGCGTTCCATCACCCCATTGAGGTATTGCAAGTGTTCAAGGACGTGCCACATAGTAACCACATCTTTCGTCCGGCAGGATATATCATATAAATATTTAGAATCCTGACAGTTGATGTCGAATTTCTGTTTGGCGTACTTGCGGGCTTGTTCCGATTTTTCTATTCCAGTTACAATCCATTTCTTCGACTTCATTTTGTTCAAAAAATAGCCTGTGCCGGAACCTATATCGAGCAGCATCCCCGTTTTTTTAGGAGCATATTGTATTACGGTCTTCGCCTTCGATCGCAACGCTATTTTCCGAACCAGATGATACAAGGTATTAATTATACCCTTATGTGTGTCGGAATGTGAAACATATGCCGGCGCTTCATAATCTTTTCCAATTTCGTCTTCGGAAGGAAAATCCTGCGTCAAGGCAAAGCCGCATTTGCTACACCGGCAAATATCAAAAACTTCTTGCGTGGTAAGGTAATCCTTACACGACAGGTAGGGCAGTAATCCGGAATTTCCGCAAACAGGGCATATGTCGGTGTGTATCGCTTTCATTTTCAATGTTTAAATTGAGTACGGTCTACTTCATCAAAGCTCTTGATTATCTGACAATCTTTCCAGCCACTATAATCATCGTTGTTACTATTAACAGCTATAATCTTGCCCGCCCGTGCATTTTTTGCAGCCTGTAATCCGGCAACGGCATCTTCGAAAACAATCACTTCTTCCGGTTTTTTCCCTATAATTTCCATTGCTAATTCGTATATCTGCGGATCGGGTTTTCCCTTTATCTTTCCATTGTTGTAAACCACTTTGTCGTACTCGAACCACTCTGTCAGCGGGAGGTATTGAAAATAGAAATCAAGATTTTCTTTTCCCGACGCGGTTGCTATTGTAAAAGGGATATTGTTGTTTTTCAGAAAGTTCAGGAAGCCTGTTAGCCCGGGAGCCAATTGCATATCCGTTTCGAGACATAGTTCCTGATAAAGGCTTTCTTTTTCCATTATATAATCGCTTATCTGATCTTCTGTCAACGTGTTGCTGAATAAAGAACGTAAAAGATCGCTGTTATTCTTTCCGTGCATCCACCTGAATTTATCTTCATCCGAAAGAAATAAGCCATGGCGCGTCAGGAATATATCCCATGCCCGATTGTGCAAACCCGTGTCCCAAAACAATGTTCCGTTAAAATCAAAAACAACTCCCGAAAAATGCATTCTGTTTTATATTATTCAGCCACAAATGTACGAAATACTTAGATATATAGATATTTGAAGAGATAACTATTAGTTTTTTTATATTTAAGTTTCAAACTTTTCCTCTCACCATTTTGTTTAACACCTAAAAATAAGCAAATATACCAACACTTGATTTTAGAAGTTATGAAAGAATTGAAGAAAGCTATTGAAAATCGTAGAACGTATTATACTATCAGTAACAAAAGCACTATATCCGATGATCGGATAAAAGAGATTATAGACTTTGCCGTATTACATGTTCCGTCTGCATTTATACTTTGCGCGGGGTAAAAATGTGAGTAGAAGAAATAAAAAAGTAAGCATCTTTGCAGGTGACAAAACCAAAGAAAAAGATGCTTACCGGGATGAACCTCTCCGAAGAAGAAATTCAAGGGTTAAATTATGAAAGATTTCAATATCCCTGTCCAAAAATTCAAAAAAGATTATGATATCTTTCGCTATGGATTGTTGGCAGCCCATGGCATCTACCGAAACGATACAGCCTTCCAAATCCAGGACTTTAATCAATTGGGGAATAGCCGTTATCCCGTTCGACTTTTCTGAGGTTCTCACTTGTGCCGGACTCACCCCGTTTGCCTGACAAAAGCCGCTGACCATGTGGAACAGGCTCTTGCCGCCCCTGTTGGCTCCCCGTATGGTTTTGCCATCTATCGAGACTAACCCGCCGGGCTGGGAGCATATCGCTCTTACCCAAATACGGAACTGTTGTTCCATCACCACCGGGTTTATACTTGAAAAGAACCGGTTAAAGGTATCATGGGAGGGAATCCCGTTGGGCAGTTCCGAATATCTTCGGAAAAAGGCTTCTTTACAACGCCCGAAGTATTCTATATCTTCCCAATCTTCGGCTCCGCATATAACTGCTGCTACGGCGATGAAAATGATGCCGGTTGACAAATGCCGTACTTTGACTTGCTGACGGTAATCAGGTAAGCTTCCTGCAAAATCTAATATATTCATGTGTGGTTAAATTATTGATTATTACATGAATACACGAAATGTTATCCGGATATACAAATATCAATAACCCTATTATCAAATATTTATACCAAATAAAATATGGATGGCTCATTTGCGTTTTTCATGCGTTTGCCCTGATATAAGAGACCGGACAAGAGGGCAGCTTCCTAAAGATTCGTATATTTGTATTTTAAATGATTTTCGGAAATGGCAAAAAAAGAGCAAACGTATGGTGAAGCAATGCAGGAATTGCAGGACATCATGTACAGAATAGAAAATGAGGATCCGGATGTAGATGTTTTATTGGAGGAAGTAAAACAAGCTGCGACCTTAATACGATTCTGCAAGGATAAATTACAAAAAACAAATGCGGAAATTCAGAAAATACTGGATAAAATAGAATGAAGAACAATGTGATTATTGTTGCCGGAGGAAAAGGTTTACGGATGGGCAGCGATTTGCCCAAGCAATTCATGCCTGTTGGAGGAAAGCCGGTTTTAATGCATACTATAGATGCATTTTATAACTTTGATAAGAACATTAATATTATTCTTGTGCTTCCTCTATCGCATCAGTATTATTGGACACAACTATGCAAGGAGTACAGTTTTACTGTTTCTCACAGAATTGCGACAGGAGGTGAAACCCGTTTCCATTCCGTAAAGAATGGTCTGGATATGGTTGACGAAGGTATTGTCGCTGTGCAGGACGGGGTGAGGCCATTTACTTCAAAGGAAATGATCTGCCGTTGCTTCGACGCTTCCTGCAACTATTCTGCCGTTGTTCCTGTAATCGATTCTACTGATAGTCTCCGCTGTGTAAAAGCCAATGGAAAGAGCGAAATAGCAGACCGTTCTCAAATACGGCTGGTGCAAACTCCACAGGTTTTTCATGTCGATATTCTTAAGAAGGCATATGAAACAGAATATAAAACAACATTTACGGACGATGCTTCGGTTGTAGAATCTATCGGTGGTGAAGTTCACCTTGTGAAAGGTGAAGTAACCAATATAAAGATTACAACACCGTTGGATCTCAAGATAGGGGAACTCATTGTTAACTCTATTTAAACTACAGGCATCTTTCCCGGGATGTTAAATTTTTGTACCTTTGCAAACTATTTTTACAGATGGGAGAGCACTCCTTAACTATTAAGTTTTTGAAATGCTGAAAACTGCGAATGTTAATGAATTAGAGAATAAGAAGATAAGTAAACTTCTTTGGCAATACGCACTTCCGGCTATTGTGGGGACAATGGTAAATGCCTTGTACAATATTATTGACCGTATTTATATCGGACATGGTCCGAACCTGGGAGACCACGCTATTGGCGGACTGGGAATTGTCCTGCCTGTGATGAACCTCACTGCGGCTGTGGGTATGCTGGTAGGAGCAGGGGCAGCCAGCCGTATATCTATTTGTCTGGGAAGAGGAGATAAAGAAACAGCCGAAAAGATTATCGGAAACTCTTTTCTGATGACAATAATCCTGACCGGAACTTTGGTTACAGGTCTTTTTCTGTTTCTTGATCCTATCCTGATGCAAATCGGAGCTACGGAAGAGACATTTCCGTATGCAAAAGAATTCTTGCTGTACTATTTACCCGGAAATATATTCCTTACCCTCTGCTTTAACTTCAATAGTATGATGAGGGCTTCCGGCTATCCCCAGAAGGCTATGTATACAATGCTGATAGGCGTTATAGCTAATATTATTATTGCGCCTGTTTTCATTTTCTGGTTTGAATGGGGAATAAAAGGCGCTGCCATAGCTACTATTATATCTATGTTCATTGGCTTGTGCTTTGTCATGTACCACTTCATGAATCAAAATAGTATGCTGCGCCTTCGCAAGAAGTATATAAATCTGAA
>JAISES010000211.1 GCA_031263965.1 Prevotella sp.
AGCTTTGTAAATTGAATAATATTACGGCGAAGACTATTTTACGCGCAGGAAAATCAATTAGAATATCGTAATAGGAGGTCTCTGAAACCGGGGATTAATCAGGGATACCTGAAAAGGCCTTTTACACGTCATTGCGAGGGCGGTAGCCTACGACCCCTCCCTGAAAGCTTCATATCTGCATAGACTTGATAACGCAAGAAATACTGTCGGTTGAATTGACGGGAATAATATAATATTTACAGCTTACTCAGCTATTCCACATTTCGTATCCGCCATCGATGCTGTAAACATCGGTAAAACCTTCATCCGATAGAAATTGAGCCGCAATCCGGCTACTATTTCCATGATAACACATCACCAGTATAGTCGCATTTTTGTCTGTATTCGCTAGAAAAGCCGGTAAAGAATCTTGATTAATATGAATGGCTTTGCTATCGTGATCGGCTTCGAAACTCTCTGCATCGCGGATATCCAAAAGGAGTCCCGTGTTATTTTTTAATATTTTTTTAGCCAATAAAGGCGATATTCTTTTAACTGACATTTTTTGTTTTTTAGAGTATAATACAGTGAGTATAACAAGCAATTTAGAGGTTTGTCCGGTTAAGTTTCCTCTGCGAAATACAGATTAATCCGGTTACTGTCAATAATCCATTGAGTAATAATATCTCATACCCGACCTGATAACCCCCAAATTTGAGTAAAATAAATTCTGTCAGATAACTAATGGCAGGAGCGAGGACACAAACAATAGGAGCAAATTTATCTTTTATGCTCATTTTGGTGAATAATCCGAAAAAGAATAACCCAAGTAGAGGTCCGTATGTGTACGATGCCAGTTTATATATCGTGTCCAGTATGCTGTTTTGGCTTATCTTATCGATAAAGAGTATAATGGTGAAAAAGACAAGGCATACCAGCAGGTGTATCCTTGAGCGGATCTTTCTTGACATTTCCGGATCTTTCTTCTCTGTTCCAAGCAAGTCTACGCAGGTCGATGTTGTGATGGAAGTTAAAGCGGAGTCTGCATTGGAAAATGATGCGGCAACAATTCCTATCGTAAAGCAGGCTAATACCGGAAAGCCCAGATATCCGGCAGCCAGTATGGGCAGTATTTGATCCGGTTTTTCAGGCAGGGCGATTCCATGTGCAGAGATAAAGGCCAGCAGGAGAATCCCCAACGACAGAAAAAGATAATTCACCGGTATGAATCCGAAGCCGTATGCCACCATATTTTTCCGTGCATCTTTCAGGTTTCTGCATGTAAGGTTTTTCTGCATCATATTCTGGTCCAAGCCTGTCATTACGATTACGATAAATATACCGCTAAGGAACTGTTTAAGAAAGTTTTGCTTCGATATCCAATCATCAAAAACGAAAATGCGGCTATGCCGGCTTGTACGTACGGTATCGATTACCTGAGAAAAATCAAAACCGAGCTTAGATGCAACTTGCCAGATAATGAGTATAAGTGCAGCTAACAGGCATGTTGTTTGTAAGGCATCTGTCCAAATTATGGTTTTCATTCCGCTCTTATGAGTATAAGCCCAAATGAGTATTATTATTCCGGCTACTGTTGCATAAAATGGAATATTCCACTGATCAAAAATTAATGTTTGCAGGATTAATGCAATCAGGTAGAGTTTCGATGCCGATCCTACAATTCGTGAAAGAATAAAAAAGGAAGCCCCTGTTTTATACGAAAAATTCCCAAAACGCATTTCCAGATACCCATAGATAGACGTCAGGTTGAGTTTGTAATAGAGAGGAAGTAAAACAAAAGCAACAATAAGATAGCCCGGGAAAAATCCCAGTACCATTTGCATGTAGCTCATATCAAATTGTCCGACCATTCCGGGAACAGAAACGAATGTCACCCCTGAGATAGAATCGCCCAACATGCCGATAGCTACTATATACCAAGGGGACTTTCTGTTGCCCAGGAAAAAAGCATCATTGTCGCTGCCTTTTTTACTGACAAAATAAGATATCAGCATCAATGCTCCGATGTATACAGCGATGATAATAAGCATCGATGTTCCCATATTTGCTCGTTTGGGGTAATGTTTTGTTTAGAAACTGTTTCGGTGCCAAAGATATTGCTTTCGACCCATAAAATATGTTTCAAACTGACAAAAAGTCTGCTATGATTGTTAAAATAACAATAAAGGTTTTCGACGTGGTTAAAAGTGTTAAAAATGAACTTCAGCTATATAAAGTGTACGGATTTTGTATATAAATTTGAGACAGATTTTTAAATAAATGAAATAATAAAAATACTTACGCATGAAAAAGATTTGGAAAAATATTTCAACCTATGTGTTGGTTGCATTAGTGAGTATAGGTGCAACATATGGAATGTATACTTATTTGGACTACAGGCGTGGTTACAGTTCGGCTGATTCTTATAATTACGGGCATGAGTTCGATCAAAGCGGTGTTCGTTTAGCTTCGTTGACTTCAGACGGATACCCCGATTTTACAAAAGCTGCCGAAAATTCGATACATGCGGTAGTTCATATTAAATCTACGGTAAAATCCCAGGCATCGCAAAGTCGCCGGCAACAAAGATCCGGAGATCCGTTTTTCGATTGGTTTTTCGGGAATCCTGACGGGAACGATTACCAATACCGCAGTCCTCAGCCAAGTGTAGGCTTCGGCTCCGGTGTTATCATTTCGAAAGATGGCTATATCATCACAAACAACCATGTAATAGATAAAGCTACCGATATAGAGGTTACGCTAAACGACAACAGCAAATATACAGCTAAACTCGTAGGAACTGATCCCCAAACGGATGTTGCATTATTGAAGATAGAAGGGAAAGAATTTCCTTACATCCCGTTCGGAAACTCCGATAGTCTGAAAGTAGGAGAATGGGTGCTGGCTGTTGGCAATCCGTTTAATCTGACATCTACTGTTACAGCAGGTATCGTTAGCGCGAAAGGCAGGACAGGTATGGGTGGAATGGTAGGAAGTGATGGTACAAACCAAGCAATTCAATCGTTCATTCAAACCGATGCTGCTATTAACAGGGGCAATAGTGGTGGAGCCTTGGTAAACACCAATGGTGAATTGGTAGGCATAAATACAATGATCTATTCCCAGACAGGCGACTTTGCCGGTTACGGATTTGCAGTGCCTATTTCTATTGCCGGAAAGGTTGTGGCTGACATTAAAGAATATGGAACTGTTCAACGGGCAGTGCTGGGAGTAAAAATTCAGGATATTTCATTAGCTAAAGATGTTGATCCGAAAATAGGCAGAACTGAAAGTGAAAGAGCTGAGTTGGAAAGGATACAACGGCTCACTAAAGATATTAAAGCTACAGAAGGCGTCCTTGTTGCTGATTTTGCAGAACAAAGCCCGGCTAAACAAGCTGGTATACAGGAAGGCGACGTTATCGTTGCTATCAATGGTGTAAAAGTGAAAACTTCGGGTGAACTTCAGGATCAGGTAAACAGATTCCGTCCGGGCGATAAAGTAAAAGTAGATATTGTACGTGGTAATACAAATAAATCTTACGATGTAACGCTTAAGAACAATTCCGGTAACACATCCGTAGTCAAGAAAGAAGATGGTATTGCTACTGTGGGAGCTTCATTTAAGGATCTTTCAGACGATAAGAAGAAAAGCTTAGGCGTCAGCTATGGCGTAGAAGTAACCGGGGTTGATAATGCCGGTAAATTCCATAAAGAAGGAATTACAAAAGGTTTTGTTATTCAGAAGATAAATAATCAGCCGGTATCTTCAGCAAACCAGGTGGAGGATATTATAGCTTCTACGGCAAACAGCCAGGATAAAGTTTTATTCATTTCAGGTATAACCTCTACGGGTGCGAGAAAATACCATGCCGTAGATCTGGGTGAATAAATATTGATAAAAGCAAAATAACGCTTAAGCATAAACTAATATGTTAGCTTAAGCGTTATTTATTTATACATACCCACTTACATAATAAAGTTCTATATTATTAACTTAAAACAATCATAAATAATCAATAAGGTGAAGAAGTGTGGTGTTTTTTCAGTATATTTGCAGACATTTTTGGGGTATTAAAATGTATATATATACAAATGAGGCAGTTAAAGATTACAAAGTCAATTACTAATCGTGAAAGTGCGTCTTTAGATAAGTATTTGCAAGAAATTGGTCGTGAAGATCTGATTACAGTCGAGGAGGAAGTCGAGTTGGCACAAGCCATAAAAAAAGGGGATAGGGCGGCACTCGAAAAACTTACAAGAGCAAACTTGAGATTCGTGGTTTCTGTTGCAAAACAATATCAGAATCAAGGGTTGAGCTTACCTGACTTGATCAATGAGGGAAACTTGGGACTAATCAAAGCTGCAGAAAAATTCGACGAAACCAGAGGATTTAAATTTATCAGTTATGCGGTATGGTGGATTCGCCAATCTATATTGCAGGCATTAGCAGAACAATCGCGTATCGTGCGTCTGCCGCTCAATCAGGTAGGCTCGCTGAACAAAATCAGTAAAGCTTTCTCTAAATTTGAGCAGGAGAACGAACGCAAACCTTCCGCAGAAGAACTTGCCGAACAGTTAGACATACCGGTTGATAAAATAGCCGATTCGTTGAAAGTTTCAGGCCGTCACATCTCTATGGATGCGCCGTTTGTCGAGGGTGAAGACAATAGCCTGTTGGATGTGCTTGTAAATGATGATGCTCCGATTGCCGACCGTACGTTGATAAATGAGTCTTTGCAACAAGAGATTGAGCGGGCTTTATCAACTTTGACAGAAAGAGAAAGTGAAATTATCAAGATGTTCTTTGGTATAGGGTATCAGGAAATGACTCTTGAAGAAATCGGTGATAAATTTCAATTGACACGTGAGCGTGTTCGTCAAATTAAGGAGAAGGCAATCAAACGTTTAAGACAAAATTCACGAAGCAAATTATTGAAAAGCTATCTGGGTTAAAAGATTTAACCGTAGGTATGAAAAATAAAAGAGGGTGTGTCAATAGAAATTTCATATTCTCTTTTGTCATGTTGAATCGGCTAATGCCGAATGCTGTTCGTAAGAATAAGCGGAGCCAATGACAAAGAAATATAATACTTGTCTGATCGTGTGAATTTACTTTTGACACACTTTCTTTCTTTTTATAAAAAACATTTAGAAACTGTTTCTTAGAATTGCTAAAAAATAGCAAGCATTTTTTTTGCAAATATAAAAATAGCCTTTATCTTTGCACACTCAATTGCGAAAGTAGCTCAGTTGGTAGAGCACGACCTTGCCAAGGTCGGGGTCGCGGGTTCGAGTCCCGTCTTTCGCTCTGGATGTGACAACAGTCACATTTTTTGTTTAGGCGCACGTGGTGAAATTGGTAGACACGCTACTTTGAGGGGGTAGTTTCCGTATGGATGTGCGAGTTCGAGTCTCGCCGTGCGCACAAAGGGTTTCAAGAAATTGGAGCCCTTTCTTATTTGAGCTTTGGTATTAATTTTGGTATCAATTTTTGAATAAAAAAAGACTACAACTCCCCCAAAACATTGCCCGTATCTTTTTCATTTATTTCGGGAATTTCAGAATGGGTACTATCGTAGTCTCCAAAAAAGAAAACCCCCCGCAAGAATCTTCTAAGATATTATTCCATTTTCAAAAGTTTCTTTATTTCTTCGTTCAGAAATAAAAGAATAATATTGTTAATATTTTCTATCTTTGTTCCATAGTAAAACTAAAAATATTGAGAATCTGATATAAATTATCTTATCCAAAGCAGATATGATATTAAGTGCATTGAAATATACGCGGTACAGTGGCGAACCTCGCGAATGGAGTATTATCGGGCGAGATGACGACTATGCCTATTTTGGTAACATGAATCTTCTGGCAGGGAAAAATGCTTCGGGTAAAAGCCGCACCTTAAACGTTATTCGAGAGATCGCAAATCTTCTTGCCGGAAGGATTAACCTTAAGCACGCAATCAGCCCCTCGGGGTACTGCGAACTCTTATTTACAAATGAGAATTATTCCTATAAGTATACATTCGCGTTTAAGGATAAGATAGTGACAGATGAAGTTTTGTCTTATAACGATGAAGTTATCTTAGACAGGAATAAGAAGATTTTTATCGACACTGGTAACCAGAAAGCCCTATCTGAAGTTGGAGATAATGAGCTGGCAGTAGCCTTGTCCGGCGCTGAAGGCAACCCTTACTACCCTGATCTTGTTTTGTGGGGGCAATCTCTCAGGAATCACATGTTTGCTAACCAAATGGAGAAAAACCAATTGGTTAAAGACTATACTCAGTCCACAAAAGGCCCTCAGTATATAGAACCGGTGCATACTTTCTTTAAAGGTAAAAAACTATTTGGAGAAGGTTTTGTTTCGGAAATAAAAGCAGGCATGAACGAGCTTGGATACTCTGTTTCGGATATCGATATCCGGGAGACAGCCGAAAGTTATAGCCTTTTTATAGAAGAGGGCGGCGAATATACTGTATCGCAGCGTGATATGTCGCAGGGGATGTTTCGTGCCTTATCCTTATTTATTATGCTTTGTTACGCCCGTATGAGCGACTTATCGTTATGTATGCTTATCGACGATATGGGTGAAGGGCTTGATTTTGACAGATCCCAAATGATAATAGATATGGTTATAAAGAAAATAAATAATTCAAATATGCAATTCTTTATGACTTCTAACGACAGACATGTAATGAATCATATACCGTTAAAATATTGGTCGGTAATAAGCCGTGATCATAGTAGATCTATATTTTATGACTATCGAAACTCGAAAGAAATATTTGATGATTTTAAATACACAGGATTAAATAATTTCGATTTTCTCGCTACCGGTTTTTATAAAGAAGGTTTCGGGATCATTGATGACGGGAACAATTAATGAGACGACGAATTGCTTTCTTTGTTGAAGGACAGACTGAACAGATCTTAGTGAATCGCTTGATAAAGGAGATCCTCGGAACACAGCAAATAAATATTATACAGAAACAGTTTCGCGGGGGGGCGAATATCCCTAAACAGGAAATTGTACGGAATTCTTCATTCTCCCGTAATCCGAAGTATGAAATATTGATCTTTGATTGTGGAGCAGACAACAGGGTTAAATCTGAGA
The DNA here is from genome assembly GCA_031263965.1 of Prevotella sp. Classification (GTDB taxonomy): domain Bacteria; phylum Bacteroidota; class Bacteroidia; order Bacteroidales; family Dysgonomonadaceae; genus Dysgonomonas. The sequence goes on from JAISES010000211.1 coordinate 7,095, forward strand.
TAATGGAGAATATTGCAAATCTGCGGAGTAGGGGATATGAGATGATTATAGGGCTTCGCGATCTATATCCTATACCTATTGAAGAACTGGAAAAATTGGAAAAAGGTCTGCACTTTATGCCTCACAAGTTAAAAAGCGAATCGCGGTATTTCGACATTATTATAGCAGTTCATGAAATAGAAGCTTGGTTTCTGGGAGAAACAAATCATTACACAAAAATCGATAAACGCCTGACAGGACGTTTTATCCGGGAGCGGCTGGGGTTTGACCCCTATACAACGAATGCCGAAAACAGAGAGCATCCGGCAAAGGATTTGGATAGTATTTACAGGCTTGTCGGAAAATCGTATACAAAACGTTACGGACAGACGCAAAGGGTTGTCAATAAACTGGATGTTAGTAATATGCGGAATAATATCCGTTACGATATGGAGTCGTTGAATCGATTGATGAATGTGATTGAGGCTTGTCGAAAAGAGAAAAAATGATTAGAAACTGTTTAAATTTTATAGCAAATTTTTTTCTAATCCTGTAATAATATTTTTCGCTAAAATTTAAACAGTTTCTTATTCTTTTTTCAATATAATTTCGACTATCTCAGGTTGGGCAAAAAAGCGAAACGGAAATTTATCCATGCCGATCCCTGTCGTTATATAAAGTTTCGTACCATTTTTTTCTTTCCAGCCATAGCGGTATTTTTGTCCGGTTTGCAAATATTCCGGAT
>JAISES010000317.1 GCA_031263965.1 Prevotella sp.
GCCGGATACTATATCAACGGAGATACAAAATATGCATTTACCATAATGGTAAACAAATTCTCCGGTGCGCGCTCGCTATTAGTGAAAGCAATAGACAATTTGTTGTTATCTGTCTTTTAGAAACTGAAGTCATCTTGACTTTATATAATTCAGTTCTTTTGTCATCCTGAGGAACGAAGGATCTGGATTTTCAGGATATATTTGCTTCCCCCGCTCGCGCAGACTTCTCTTCGGACAAGACACGGACAAATGTCCGCGCCAGCGGGGACTATCTTCAACAACTGATTTGCCTGATTTATAACCGGCAACTCAAATTAAATAATTATAAATCAAAAGAATAAAATCTTCCGGCCACGACTGATTTAAAATCCGGCCGATAAAATAAAATTCGACCAATACCCATATCTTTACGTATAATAAGTAAAGGTTGATGAAAATGGGTGATAAACTGATAGAACACGTGGACTTATGTTGCCGGGGAAATTCCGGGGCATTTGAATACATCGTAGCGGAATATCAGCAGTTGGTTTACACCCTTGCTTTCAGGTTGTTGTGTAACGAAGCCGACGCGCAAGACGCTACTCAGGATACCTTTATTAAAGTATGGCAAAATATTTCGCAGTACCGGCGGCAATATAAATTCTCGACATGGATTTATAAGATCGCGGGCAATGTCTGTTACGACTACATGCGGGCAGGCTGTAAGGATTCGGATCTCGACTCTGCGGATACCGGCTTGCTTTCGACAACAGACGAAGAGGTGCGTTTGCATAACAAAGAACTGGTAGAACTGATAAAGAAAACTACCGGCGACTTGTCTCCGAAGCAGAAGCTGGTGTTTACACTCCGCGAAATAGAAGGACTGGATGTGGAAGAAATCGTTCTGATAACCGGATTGTCACCGGCAAAAATAAAGAGCAATTTATATCTCGCGAGAAAATACATCAAATCAAAAATCCAGAATTATGAATGAGGAAAAGTATAAAAATATCATAGATCAAATCAAGGGGAAACAGCCTGTTATAAGCGATCCTCAAAAACTGACTGCCGGCATTATGTCTTCCATTCAACCAGATCAGGGGAAAAAGCCATGCGTTCGTTTTTTAGAAATTTTGTCTTGGGCTTCTTCGGTTGCCGTTATTTTCCTTTTGGGATTATTCATAACCGAAAAACCGGTATCAGCCAAAAGTCCTGTTCAAGTTGATTGGAAAGCTCCTGATTATACTTCGGCTCTACAGTTTGAGGCAAACTCTGATACCAGGGATAATATCGAATCTATTATCAGATTTAAATCGGAACGGCAAAGGAAGCGCCAATTTTTTTATTCGAAATTAGCGGGTAGATATTAATAAGGAGTACGGGAGAAAAGCCAAATACAACGATAAACGAAATAAATAACCACAGATATGAAAACAATAAAAATAACATTAATAGCGCTGGCATCCATACTAATGGCATCGTGCGAATCTTATTACAGGGTGGTAACAACCTTGGATAGTGACGGAAAAGCGTATCGCGAAATTTATACGAAAGGAGATTCTGCTTTCATAGCGGGCGATATGTCGAAAAATCCGTATTTGTTCGACATAAGCGACTGGGATATTGTCAGGTTAGACACCGTTAACAAGTATGACTTCTTCGGAAAGGAGGCGGAAATCAACGTGAAGGTCAAAAAAACAGTTGCCTCAATCGATCTGTTCTCGAAAAGCCTTCGTTATGGCGAAGACAAAAAATCGTTTGCCGCACCCGAAGAAAGCCTTTCTAAAAAATTCCGGTGGTTTTACACCAACTACAAATTCGCAGGAGTATATAAAAAAGTCACCTGCGAAGTGCCGGTGAGCATCGATAAGTACCTTACAAAGGAAGAACAAAAAATCTGGTCGCAAGGTGATTTCAGTAAATATAAAGCCCTGAACGGTTCCGAACTGAACGACAGGCTGGGAGACCTGGAATCGAAATTTATGGAATGGTATTCCCGCAACAGCTTCGAAATGAGTCTGACCGGCATAAAGAAATATTCGGATAAGAATATTCCCGACACCGACAAAGATATAATATACAAGCAAATCCTGGCATACGACCAAACAGCTTATCCGGATATAACGCCCGAATCGATATGCAAAGCAATGGACATGTTCTATAAAACAAATTCCTACTCCCGATTATATGATTCTCAGAAAGAAGAGATCGATAAAGTTTTCGATGAAGCAGACTCTTTCATCAACATACTAGGCAATGTAATACGCTACGAGCTTGTTGTTCCGGGAGAGATTATAGAGTCTAATTCACCGATGATCAGTTCCGGCATCCTGACATGGAAAATTGACGGAGTACGGTTACTGTTTGACGATTATACACTCACTGCGGAGTATCGCATAGTCAACGTATGGGCATTTATCGTTAGCGGACTAATTGTTGTTATCGCCATTTTTAGTTGCCTCTTGTTGATGAAAAAGAAAATGTTGAAAAAACTGAAAAAATAGATACCGCCATGCCGTTTCGAGGAAAACTGTCATAATTATTTTACTTTTGTAAGTAGAAAAGAAACAAACAATGAAACAAACACTACTTACCTTATTTATAATATTATCGGGACTCCTAACAGGACAGACCCTGAACATCGGGGTGATTACCGATACACACTACCTGTCGGAAAAACTGATGGATGGCGGTTATGCAGTAGACAACTACGTATTTGCCGGCGGTAAAAACATAAAAGATGCTCCTGCCGTGCTGGATAAAGTGTTGGACGAATACATGCACAGCAATATAGAGGTACTGCTCGTGTGCGGCGACATGACTAAAGACGGCGAAAAACAAAGCCATATCGACTTTGTAAAAAAGCTGAAACTATTGCAGGATAAGGGTGTACGCATATTTGCCATTCCGGGAAACCACGACATCAATATGCCTAATCCGGTAGAGTTCAGAGGAAATAAAACCTTTCCTGTACCAAATATTTCGCCCGATGAATTTAGCGACATATACGCGGATTGCGGCTATAAAGGCGCGCTGAAATACGACGGTTCATCGCTGAGCTACGTGGCTGCGCTCGACAGCAAAACGTGGCTGCTGGCAATAGATGCCGCCAGATATACCGAAGAACCTTCCTCGTCGGGACGCATACTGCCCGAAACAGAAAAATGGATAGTGGAAGTGCTCGACGAAGCCCGTGAAAAAGGTATTCAGGTAATTGGCATGATGCATTGGGGGCTGACCGAACATATTATGTATCAGTCGATAGTGTTTGGCGACTATTTGGTGGCCGACTGGGAAAGACTGAGAACCCTGTTTGCCGACAAGGGGATGAAAGCCATATTTACAGGGCATTTCCATGCTAACGACATCACTGCCTTTACCTCCGGTGAGGGAAATACCATTTATGATATAGAGACAGGCACATTGGCCGCTTATCCGTTTGCTTACCGGTTTGTGGAACTGGATGCGGAAGGGATGAATATTACTACCAGGAATGTAACATCTGTTCCGTCAAATCCTAATCTGGCAACCGAAAGCAAGGAACTGATCCGCCAATTGGCACATAAACAGGCCGAGGGTAAACTCAGAAAAATGAATCCGGACTTGCCGGCTGAGGTGTCGGCGCATTTTGCCGAAGTATTGGCACAAATATTTGTATTGCATGCTTATGGCGATGAACAAATGGACGATCACCTGAAACAGTTGATAGAAAATATAACCCTTGCACTGGAAAATCCGGTAGAGGATATGAACGAAATGCAGCTCGATTTTCCGCCTGCCGATAATAATGTGAGGATAAAATTTAATCAAGCCATTAGCCGTTAGCTAAATAATTCAAGTTGCCGGTTATAAATCAGGCAAATCAGTCGTTGAAGATAGCTTGATTTATATGTTCGTTCTATATATTCTTTTTCCTGCGCGCAATCACAGATTGCTTGCGTTCCTTTTGCCCCAAGCAGCAAAAGGAACCAAAAATGCTTTATGCGCCCGCTTCGACTTTCTCTTTCGCGTCATTGCGAGGGCTTACCCTAAGCAATCCAGTTGTATCTTTTCGGGCAGTCACAGAGGACTACCCCTACCGCTAAACGGGCTGAACTCGCATCTGCGATGCGCCACCCGGTGGGGAAATTAAGAAATCAGCATCCCCTTTTTCGTTAAACTGAAAATCGCAAAATAAGTGCATAAATCATTGATTTGAAGATAATTTTAGATTTATTGGGATTTCCAAAACGGTTAAACTGAAAAATCGAAAAAAAAGGTTCGACCCGCCTAGTGTGCAAAAAACGTACACTAAAAAAGAAACATCTGACCTTCCGGATTTCTATTCTTATAAAATTAAAAGAAGTTCAGACTATGGTCAAGTTGAAATTTATCATCCGGGACAAAGCTCTCGTGTTAAGAATCAGTGAAGGGAAACAAATGTGAGTTTTACCATCAGCCGGATAGGGGGCTTCAAATTTAATCATTACGATCCTAAAATAAACGAAGTCAATACAAAGCGGCCGGACGTCCTTACTCCGGAACAACTAAAAACATTCCTGAATATGGATATGGAAAAAATTACACCTGCCTATCGTGACCGCAAACAGGTTGAACTGTATTATGATTTTTGTGTGTTTATGTTCCATTCCTTCTTCTCTCCTTGCGATGTCATAAAGCTAAAGTGTCTGGACTGCCACATACAGGGCACCACAGATAATTATACAATTCTGCTTGACCGGACTCTTTCAGTGCTTCAATATAATCATCTTGGGAGTGAAAAAGCGGCCTTAAATATTTTAAGTAATAATCATCAGTGAATATATATTTGTATTCGATAAATATTACAAGGATATATAATGCGGTATTAATCAAATATAAATATCATAAATTCAGATTAAAATATTTTTTCAATAAACTAGACATTATTTCAAATTAAATTTGTATCATACGTGCGTATGTACGATATTTGTATGATGAAATACCAAGCATGGCAAAAGAACCCGTCTCGCTTCCGGGCGATGACAGGCATTAACA
>JAISES010000349.1 GCA_031263965.1 Prevotella sp.
TTTTCGCAAAACAATTACTTTTGAGTATAATAACAAATCGTCAGATTGCCGTTTACAAAAAAACAAAAGAACAGATCGCTGCATCACACTCTGTTGTTCAACAAAAGAGGCAGATAACAGGAACAGTGATAGATGCCGAAACAAAGCTGCCCGTAATAGGTGTCAGTGTATGGATTAAGGAATCTACCACAGGTACCTTTACAGACGTTGATGGCAAATATTCTATACAAGTAAACGGAAATGCCGGAGTTCTTGTATATTCTTTTGTAGGATATCAGACTAAGGAAGTGCCGATAGGCGATAAAACAGTGATAGACGTACAACTGAGCGAAAGCAAAGAAACAAGCCTTGACGAAGTAGTCGTTGTTGCATACGGCCAACAAAAGAAAGAAAGTATCATCGGGGCTATATCTACTATCAACGCCGACAAACTGAAAACGCCTACCAGCAAAATAAGCAACAGTCTGGCAGGACAATTGGCCGGTATTGTCAGTATGAACAGAAGCGGCGAACCCGGAGCAGGCACAGATTTCTATATACGCGGCATATCCACCTTCGGATCCAGCAAAAGCCCTTTGGTACTGGTCGATGGAATTGAACGCCAACTGGACCTGGTCGATCCCGAAGACATCGAGTCTTTTTCGATACTAAAGGATGCAACGGCAACGGCCGTTTATGGGGTAAGGGGCGCCAATGGTGTACTCCTGATTACGACCCGTAAAGGAAAAGAAGGAAAACCCAGAATAAGCGTGAGGGCTGAAGCCGGAATGTTAGGCCCTACCCAAATGCCTAAAATGGTAGATTCGAACCAGTGGACTGAACTGTACAATGAAGCTTATGCCTATTCTCACAATGGAAAACAGTTTTATAGCGATGAGATAATACAGAAATACAAAACAGGAAGCGACCCGCAACTATATCCAAACGTGAACTGGATAGATGAATTATACAAAGACTGGGCTTCGAATCAGCGCGTAAACGTAAATGTTTCGGGCGGAGGATCGATGGTCAGGTACTATGTCGCCGGATCGTTATACAACGAAGGTTCCATCTTCAAAGAAGATAAGAATAAAGGCATGGATTATAATTCATCGATCAATTATTCGAAAGTGAACTTCCGCGCCAATCTCGATATGAATGTAACCAAAACCACCACATTAAGTGTAAGTCTGGCTACAGTATACGAAAAGAAGAATTCGCCAGGAGAATCTACCGGCGGTATCTGGGGCTACTCATTCGCCACATCTCCAAATGCCTACCCCACGAAGTATGATAACGGCCATCTTTCAGGACCTACCTACGGCACAGGATCCAACCCATACAACCTGATGATGTACTCCGGATATAAAGAAGAATATTGGAATTATGCCCAGTCTGTAATAGGATTGACCCAGGATTTCAGTGAGATTATAACTCCGGGGCTGAAAGCCAATATTAAATATTCATATGATGCATTGACTTCCAACACCATAATTCGTGAATTTGCCCCTGAAACATGGTTGGCCGTGGGACGCGACGAGAATGGAGACCTGATCTATCAGCCATCGGCACCAGGGCAGGCTGCATTAAAATTTGATAAAAAAAATGGAGGAAGTCGTGCTACCTATTTAGAAGCATCCCTAAGCTACGACCGCCTGTTTGATGAAAAACACAGGGTAGGCGCGTTGCTTTTGTTCAATCAGCGTGAAAGGAACAACATTGTACCCGAAGATGCTCTCTCCAGCTTGCCATACCGGAATCAGGGACTAGCCGGACGCGTAACATATGCGTTCAATGACAGATACTTTGCTGAATTTAATATGGGATATAACGGCTCTGAGAACTTCAGCCCGGGTAAACGCTTCGGGTTCTTCCCTGCGGGTGCCATCGGCTGGCTGGTTTCCAACGAAAAGTTCTGGGAACCGTTGCGCAAGACGATTGATGTTTTCAAGCTAAGAGCTTCATACGGTGTTGTAGGTAACGACCAGATCGGCGGATCAAGACGCTTTATCTATGAAGAAACAATTAAGACCAATGCGGGGTCATACCAGTTCAACGCCAGCAAAACAATGGGCGGGATACAAATCGGTGAAGTTGCCAATCCAAACGTAGGATGGGAAGAAGCTAAAAAAACAGATGTGGGGATCGAATTAAATATCCTGAAAAATATCCGTTTCCAGGGAGACTATTTCTATGAAAGACGGAACGGGATCTTTCTGGAAAGGAAATCGATACCGGCATATGCCGGCGTATCTACCATGCCTTATGTAAATGTCGGTAAAATGAAAAACCAGGGATTTGACGCATCTCTCGAAGCAGACCGTAAAGTAGGAGATGTAATGCTCACTGGTAGGGCTAACTTCACATATTCGCACAATACAGTATTGGATGACGATAACCCCGACTATCCGGAGCTATATCGCAACAGGAAAGGTCAACGATACCAGCAAAATTTCGGTTATCAGGCAATCGGGTTCTTCAGAGACGAAGACGATATAGCCAATAGTCCCGGACAATTCGGAGCTAATGTACAACCGGGAGATATCAAATATAAAGACATCAACGGTGATGGCATAATAAACGAAAACGATGAAATTCCCCTGGGTTACGCTCCTACTCCCGAAATCGTCTATGGATTCGGGATATCTGCCCAATGGAAAGGTTTTGACATATCCACTTTCTTCCAGGGTGTCGGCAGAACAACGATAAGAATAAGCGGATCTTCATTCGATCCTTTCTCTTCCGGTAATCTGGGGCGATCAGCCATAAATGTGGATGTTTACAAAAACAGATGGCACGAAGGCAATACGGAAAACGCCATTTATCCACGTATATCCGATACCAAAAATACGAATAACAGTCCTGATAAGCTTTCCACCTTATGGTTAAGGGACGGAAGCTTCTTGCGTATGAAAACTGTAGAATTCGGATACACATTACCTAAAAAACTTTTGCAAAAAACGTTTATCGGATCGGCCCGGGTTTATGTAACCGGAGTTAACATCCTTACATTTAGCAAATTCAAACTATGGGATCCTGAACGGGGTAGCGGACAAGGCGCAGACTATCCGCCTAACAGGACTATCAGCTTCGGCGTAAGTGTAAATATTTAATAATAAAACAGGTAAATATGAGAACAAAAAATATAATATGGTGTCTGTTGGGGCTTATGTTGCTAACGATTTTCCCTTCTTGTGAAGATTATCTGGATAAGAAAGAAGACGAACCGATGACATTTGATAAAATATGGACAAAACGTGAATACATAGAAAAATACTACGGCACTGTCTGGAGTTATATTCAGAACGAGAATAATTTTGCTAACTCTCCTTTTATGGGAGCATCGGATGATGCGTCCCTGGGTTTCAGGAATGATCATAAAAAAATCAATAACGGAACATGGAATCCGTCGAATGTACCCTTCGCCGATCAGTTATGGCCACAATTCTATAAGGGAATCAGAGAGGCAAATATCTTTCTGCAGAATATAGACAGATGTTCCGACCAGAGTATCCCCAAAAATGAAATTGATAGATGGAAAGCTGAAATAAAATTTGTCAGGGCATACTATTATTTCCTTCTGTACCGCACTTATGGGCCATGTATCCTTACAGGCGACGAACCGATAGACTTCCAGCAGAAAAAATTCTCCATGCCCCGCAATACATTAGAGGAGTGTGAGATATATATCGAACAGGAACTTCGTGCCGTATCCGAAGCATTACCTTCGGTTATTGATAAAGACGCCGACAAAGAAAATCTGGGAAGACCGACAAAAGGAGTGTGCCTGGCCCTGATCAGCCGTCTGAAACTGTATGCTGCCCGCCCATTATACAATGGCAACAGCATGTATACAAGTGTAAGAAATCACGATGGTACCCCGTTGTTCCCTGCTTCAGCGAATCCCGGTAAATGGGCCGATGCGGCAAAAGCGGCAAAAGCACTTATAAGCCACAGCGAAAGCAACGGAAATATCTATAAACTACATGTGGAAGGGACTCCTGAAACAAACTTTTCGGATGCATGTAAATCATATCAAAACCTGTTTCTGAAAGATTGGGACGACGAGTTGATATTTGCCCGGTATGGCGGACGGTACGACTGTCAGGTCTTATTAACTCCTGCGGTTGTGGGAGGAACATGTTACGGCGCTGCAGGTCCGACCCAGTCTATGGTAGATGCATATGCCATGCAGAATGGGAAGTATCCGGTTACCGGATATAATTCCGACGGAAGTCCTGTTATAGATCCGGCATCCGGTTACGTTGAAACAGGATTCAAACCATTTACCCATCCTCTGGATAATACGAATGGTAAAGGAGCTTTGAACACTTTGAACATGTTTATAGACAGGGAGGCCCGATTCTATGTATCTGTACTCTGGAGCGGTGCCTGGTGGCCATACACAGGAACCAATAAAAATCCTGTTTTCGCGTATAACGGAAATAGCGGACCGGGCCCTCGCCACGATTATCCACCTAGCGGCTATATGACCCGCAAATTCATAAATCCGTCTGTCAACAGTAATGGCGGAACATGGGGTACAATGACTTACCCTGTTATCCGTCTGGCCGAAATATACCTGAATTATGCCGAAGCCCTGAATGAAAGCGACCCATCCAATCCTGAGTTATATACTTACCTCAATAAGGTAAGAAACCGCGCAGGATTAAAGAATATCCAGGAAGTATATCCGGAAGTGGCCGGAGGGGCAAATCCCATCAAGATGCGCGGATTGATACTGAAAGAGCGTCAATTGGAGCTGTTCTTTGAATGCCACAGGTTCTTCGACTCCCATCAGTGGATGCTGTCCGAAAAATTAAGTAACGGGCTTGTATACGGAATGAATGTTATGCTGGAAACTAAAGACGCCAATATGACCCCTGATGGATTTTGGGAAAGAAGCGTACTGGAGACCAGGATATTCAAACCTAAACACTACCTGTTTCCAATGCATCAGAGTGAAATAGACCGCAATCCAGAAATAGTACAAAATTATGGTTGGTAAAAAATTATGATTATGATAAACATGAAAAAAAATATATTATTGATGGGACTGTCGGCTTTCTTAGCCGGCATCGCATTGTCCTGTTCCGACAACACTGATGACAATCTGCCCGGCAACAAAGTATACTTTGTAAACGGTGGAGGAGAAGGTGCGAACGTAACTTTGTACGATACCGGAGTAAAGGATATTTACGACCTGCACCTGTACAGATCGGGTAAATATGGCAATGCCGCCAATGTGAAAGTAAAAATTCTTTCCCAGGCAGAAGTCGACGTATACAACCAGACTTATGGAACCAATTACATTCCATTTCCCGCATCGGGTTACAGCGTGCTGAACAATGAAGTTACCTATAACGGCAAGGATGAAGAAGTAGACCGGTCGGTGCAAATAGAGTTCGACCCGGCTGTTGTAAGAACTATTTTGGAAGGCAATTTAACCAACAATTATGCCATCCCCGTACAAATAGAAAATGCGAGTGTGGATTTCAACACGGCAAAGAATGTTGCCTTCATTCGCCCGCTGGTAAAAGATCCGTTGGTTTACATGGGACTGACAGGATTCGTATACTATTCCTATAAACCGGATGACAAAGTGCAATCTATAGCTATGGAGTTTCCTGTAAAAGTCGATTTCAAAAACCTTTGGGATATTACCTGCGACATAGTTGCTAGCCAGGATATACTGGATGAATACAACAATGAAGAAGGCACATTCTATACGCTCTTACCCTCTGAGAGCTATACGCTTGATGATAAGGCAGTTATTAAAAATGGAGAGAAAAAGGCTGTTGCAAAATTGAATGTAGACGGTACAAAGCTCTCTTATGGAAATTACGCCCTGCCTGTGGTTCTGAAATCGGTGTCTAAATTTGAGGTGGACAGGCAAAAAGATGCTTATCTTATCGGTATATTCCTCGAAGCTCCGAAATTGAATAGAAAAGGCTGGGAAGTTATAGACTGTAATAGTGTGAAACAGGGCGACGGGCAAGGTGTAAATGCAATACTTGACGGGGATGTCAGTACATACTGGCATGCAGCATATAGCCCTCTGGTTGATTTTCCACACTATCTTGTGATAGATATGAAACAAGAGAAAACCATTACTCAGGTAGATATGCAACAACGCGATTCGTCTTTTAAAGATACTAAAGGCGGAAAATTCTATATCAGTAGCGATAATCAGGACTGGGAATATATAGGTTCATTCAATATGAAGGAAATAGCTGAAATGCAAAATTTTGGCGTAAAAATAGCAAAGGGGCGCTACCTCAAGATAGTTATCGAATCCGGTTACAGAACCAATTTGGCGGCACTGTCCGAAGTAGATGTACATGGCGAATAATTACCTCTTGTATTAACAAAAAAAGAAAGCCATAAAAAATGGTTGTCACAATCTATCTTTTATGGCTTTTTTTAATTATATTCAATACCTTTATTCATAAAAGATATGAGAATCTTTACAAGCATTATCCTTTCTTTATTACTCTGTCTTTTCATATCCTGCGATGACAGTAAATATGAAGATGAGACCCCCGACCAACCATATATTGAGGTCAGTGAAATTAAAGTTGATTTCACACGGCTGACATCGAGCCAAACCCTCACAGTGAAAACAAATATAAACGATCTCACATGTAACGTATCAACCACAGGCAACTGGTGTTCGGTTTTATACAGCAATGGTGTTCTCACTATTTCCGCCACGAATAATGAAACAGCCGGTTCGCGGACATGCATAATTTCGCTGGAAGGCCGGAACATCCGGAAAACGGTAACGGTAACCCAGTCCGGAAGAAACTCATCTGCCGGAGAAATAAAAGACGATATAAAAATACCGGTAAAAAACGCTCAGGCCTCGTCTGTGCAATCGAGCTCCGAAATCGAAAAATCTTACGACGGAAACCTCTCCACCATATATCATTCCAATTGGTCCGGCACTGACCTTCCTATCACATTGACTTATAATTTCGAGAATGTGGAATCGATGGATTATCTGATATATAACCCAAGGTCGGATGGAGGCGTCAACGGAAATTTCAAGGAATTCGATCTATATGTGGCTACGGCCGAGAACCCTGCGCTGACATTATATAATACCTATGATTTTCAAGGGCGTGAGTCAAATTCTGTTATTTCATTCAATCCTGCTCTGATAAATCCTGCAAAAATAGAGTTCAGGGTAAAATCGGGAGTAGGTAACCATGCAAGTTGCGCGGAAATGTCGTTTTTCAGAAGAGATCCCGAATTCTTAGACTATTTAACCCTTTTCACAGATATTACCTGTTCCGGTCTGAAACCCGGAATAACATTATCCGACATAGAGAAAGTACAGAACATGTTCTTCAAGGAACTGGCTCTGGAAATGTATAACGGAGACTATAATACAGAATTCAGGATACAGGAATATAAGGCATGGCAACTCCCTGAGGTGATGGCAACCATAAATAAGACAAGTACGTATAGCCTGCGGGACAATCCGACTGGCATTTATATAAAACAAGGGGATGAACTTATAGTTTTTGCCGGAGACTTGCATAACCAGAATATATCGCTATTCGTTCAGAATCCTGACAGGCAAATATCAGGGATGTCTTATCCTCTACGTACGGGGATGAATAAATTTAAAGTCTCGAATGACGGACTTATTTATGTGATGTACCATACCGAGAAAGGGACAGAGGCTCCGGTCAAAATAAACATAGCAACAGGTTATGTCAATGGATATTTTGATGTCGCGAAACACACAAAAGAAGATTGGACAAGATTGCTGGATGAGGCTACGTTCATTCATTTCGATCTTGTGGGAGAATATGCCCATCTGACTTTCCAGACTGACAAGTTCAGGCAATACACGACGGACGGCCTGGCTCTGATTAGCGAGTATGATGAAATGGTATGGATGGAACAGGATTTTATGGGACTCCACAAATATAATAAACCATTCAAAAACAGGATGTACTTCTTGGTTATGGCTAATTCCAGCTTTATGCATGCATCTTCGTATTATACTGGATATGATATATCGACTCAGGGAACCCTTTTAAACCCAGCTGTATTTAAATCCGATCCCTGGGGGCCGGCGCACGAAATCGGCCATATTAACCAGACCCGTCCGGGATTGAAATGGAAAGGTATGGCGGAAGTAACCAACAATATACATTCTTTATATATACAAACATCGTGGGGAAACCGTTCGCGGCTGATTACCGATAATGTATACAATAGAGCCTTTGCGGAAATAATAAAAGCAAAGATTGCCCATAATGAGCATACAGATCCATTCTGCAAGGTAGTCCCATTCTGGCAGCTAAAGCTATATATGCACGATGTACTGGGTAAAACAGACTTTTATAAGGATGTCTATGAGAAAATAAGACAAAATCCGAATCCGGTTACCGATGGCGATTGCCAGATAGAATTTGTAAAAATAGCTTGCGATGCGGCCAGACTGGACTTGACGGAATTTTTCGAGGCATGGGGATTTCTTTCTCCTGTCTCCATAGATGTTGACGATTATGGGAAAGACAAGTTTGAAGTCACCCAGACAATAATAGATGCATGCAAATCATACATTGCAGGCAAAAATTACCCTAAGCCTGCCCATAAGATTCAGGAAATAACCGACGAAAATATCGCGAATTTTAGATAATGGGAATGTTAATGTAGATCTGGCCGGCTTGAATCAAGGGGAAAATTCATATGCTATATGCCTGGCCGGATCTACTTGATACTTAGGGCAAAAGAAAAGAGGCTGAACTAATAAAATGTTCAGCCTCTTTAAATATTTATCGAATTACCTTTTCCTTTTTGTACTATTCGTTTTATTCTTTTCTTTCATTTGTTGTTGCTGCATGCGTTGAGCTTCTTCGAGGCGAGCCATAAACCCTGATTTCTTTTTAGGTTTGGCTTTGTTAGCCTCTAATTTAGCCAATACTTTGTCTTCGTCAATTATATAGCGGAAACCAATGGTTAGCAATATAGTTATCAACAATGAAAGAAAATAGTAATATGTAAGCCCCGAAGGATAGTCATTCAACAAGAACAGGAACACCACCGGCATCAGGTACATCATCCATTTCATACCCGGCATTTGCTGTTGTCCGGTATTCGTCATTTCCATATTGAACTTTGTGTAAATGACGTTCGTTACAGTCATCAGGATACAGAACAAACTGATGTGCGTTCCTATTAAAGGAATATGGTCTGTCCATGTTATAATAGCATCGTAAGTGGATAGATCGTCCGCCCAAAGGAAGCCTTGCTGACGAAGCTCTATCGCGTTCGGAAAGAATTGGAACAAGGCTATCAGAATAGGCATTTGCAGCAGCATCGGTATACATCCACTCATCGGATTGACACCGGCCTTATTATACAGGGCCATTGTTGCCTGCTGTTTTTCCATCGCCTGCTCCTGTTTAGGATATTTGGCGCTCAACGCCTCCACCTGCGGACGTAATACGCGCATTCTGGCAGACGACATAAAAGACTTATATGTCAATGGAGAGATAATCAGCTTTACAATGATCGTGAGCAACAGAATGACAATACCCATCGACAATCCTGAATCTTTCAGCAAATTAAAGACAGGAATCACCAGACCTTGATTTACCCAGCGGAACAGCGTCCATCCTAGCGGAACCAATTCGTCCAGATCAAGTTTTTTATTCGCATCCTTTACCTCGCTATCATAATTCTTCAAAAGCGTATAAGACATCGGGCCAAGGAAGTAAGAGAATCCGGCGCTTAAAGCCTGTCCGTTCATTTCCAGCCTGGCAGGAACATACAACGTTGCGTCGCAGGTTTTCAGGTATTTACTCGAATCGTTTACCTGTAATACTTTAGAATCCAAAAGAGCTGTCTCTATTTTATCGTCAGCTATCAATATCGGTGAAAAGAACTGGTTTTTAAATGCAATCCATTTAGAAGGTTCTTTTATTTCTATCTGCTCATTTTTATCGCTGCTCATCTCTTTTACGTCTCCTCCTACATATTTGTAATAGATGTGGGAATAACGCTGTTCATTCTTTATGCTTTTTTCCTGACGGCGCATTTTCTGCGACCAGCGGATCTGGAACATATCCATAGAATTCCTGTCCAACATTGGTTGCAGGCCTACAAGATTAATGTCATACTTAAGCATATAGTCGTTTTCTGCCAGTTTGTAAACGAAGTCTATGTATTGACTATCGTTATAGGCAAAACGCATGATAAGGGAATTTTTATCCTGTGTCTTTACCGGAGTAAATGCCAGGTCTTTTGTTTGTAACGTTCTTCCTTCTTTATTCGTCAGTTGAAGAGAAAAATCGCCGTCATTATCAAAAAGATAAAGAGGGCTTGCCTTGTCATAGTGCAAATACTCTTTAAGCCGGGCGCTAACCATTTTCCCGCCTTTTGTTGAAAAAACGATTTTTACCTTGTCGTTTTCCAGCGTAACGAGCTGTTCGGGTTGTTGCGGAACTTGCAAGGTATCTGCTGAAGAACTTAGAGAGTCTGCCTGTTGGACAGTGAAAAAATCAGTGACTGTCTCTTCTTTTTTTGCGAGGGTATCTATACGCTCTGCCTCTTGCTGGCGGGTTTGTGCATAAGCTATCGAATCTCTTCTTTCCAGTTCTTTTTCTTTAGCGATCTCTTCAGGAGAACGCTTATTCAGTAAAGTAAAACCTATAAGTACGGCCGCAATGAGTATAAGCCCGGTAATCGTATTCTTATCCATTTAGTCTTCTATAAATTATAATCCTTTTTACTTCTTTTTATTATCTATGACAGCCTTTACAAAGCTAATGAACAACGGATTGGGAGATACTACGGTACTGTTATATTCAGGATGGAATTGTACTCCCAGATACCATTTCAATTCCGGAATCTCAACAACTTCCACCAAGCCCATTTCCGGATTTACACCGGTACATTTCATTCCGTTTTTTTCAAAATCCTCCTTAAAGTCGCCGTTAAACTCAAAACGATGGCGATGACGCTCCTGTATCAGTTTCTTTCCATAGGCTTTATACACAACAGACCCTTTTTCCAGTTCACATTTATAGGCTCCCAGCCGCATTGTGCCTCCCATATTGGTAATGTTTTTCTGCTCTTCCATTAGGTCTATCACCTTGAATGGCGTATGAGGATTCATTTCTGTCGAATTTGCTTCATCCAGCCCCAGTACGTTGCGGGCAAATTCAATTACCATACATTGCATACCCAGACAGACACCAAATGTAGGGACATCGTGCTCGCGGGCATATTTCAACGCGCATATTTTACCTTCAAGGCCTCTTGGCCCAAATCCGGGAGCAATAACTATGCCATCCATGGAAGCCAGTGTCTTTTCAACATTCTCGTCGGTTAATTTGTCAGAAAGGACAAATTGAAGGTCCAGCTTTCTTTCATTGTATGTCGCAGCCTGCAACAGGGATTCGTTAATGGATTTATAGGCATCGGGAAGCTCTACATATTTACCCACCAGAGCTATACGGACAGTCTCTTTGGCATGTTTTTTCTTATCGAGAAAATCGCGCCAGGGTTGCATGACCGGTTTTTCTCCAATAGGCATACCCAATTTACGCAATACAATTTCATCCATGTTTTGCTCCTGCATTTTCAGAGGAACTTCATAAATAGTGGATAC
>JAISES010000378.1 GCA_031263965.1 Prevotella sp.
CATCTCCCGTCATTGCGAGCGGAGCGAAGCAATCCAGCTAAAACATACACTCTGGATTGCTTCAGGCTTCGCCTTCGCAATGACGAACCTGTATTTCACGCTTAAGTTGACGACATTGGTCTGGAGACTACGCCGAACGGAGAAAAAATATATCGAGAAGGTGAAGGCCTGATGTATGTAAAAGCTGCACAAAAATTCAATAAAGAAGAAGCGCATGAACAGAAGCCTGAGGGGCTTTATTTTCATAACCGCGGGTCAGCGACTCGCGGGAAGAAAGGCGAGCAGGGAAAACTGCCTGAAAGGCAGCTGGGTCAGGTGCGGTATTCTTATATTAAACAACATGAAACAAAAACCTTACTTTTATTGATGCTGTTGCTGGGTGCAGCAAGCAGTTTTGCACAACAGAGCGGATCGTTCTGAGATGGAGATGCTCTTACGTGGACATCATTTATTTAGTCAACATAAGTGGGAAAAGCGTGAAAGTCATAAAAAAATCACTCTAAGAAGAACTAAAAATTCCAAAAAAGACATAGAGGAATTGATATTTCGAAAATGAAGGATACTCTTGTATATGCCATCGGAAACGGTTACTGGGAAATACTTGACAAACAATTTTGTTAGGTTATTTTTTATGAGTACTTTTAACCGCGATTAAAATTATAAATAATCTTTATGTTCTCTCAATATGAAAAAAGTTGAAATAATGATCATTGTATTCATATTATTTTCTTTATCTGTGTGGAGTTTAAATGAATTAGAGACGATACCAGACAAAAATATTATATACAAGAATGTATCCACAACCGAATCGGTATGTAGTCAAAAAGACCGTATTAATAAAGAAAATGGACAAATTCCGATTCTCCGTCAGGATAAAATTGATTCAATAAAATTGGATCAAACTAAAGATATCTGTTTATATTACCGCAAGAATCCAGATGGGAATCCTTTTGACTTAGGTTCGTTCTTTGGAGCATTATTAGGAGCTATTATATCAGGAATAGTTGCTATTGGGGTATTTTGGCAAAGCAACAGAAGACTTAAAAAGACAAAACACGAAGAAACACGACAAACTCTTGCTGTATTTTCCAAATTTATAGATGTGGTGAAAGAGAATGTAGATAAGGTTAAGGAATGTATAGAAAAATATCGTAGCGATGTTGCTTCAAACGTAATAACAATTTACACATGGACAGGATTTCCCGAATACTTCTTGAATAGAATACGAAATATAGACGTAATCAAGATCTCTAAAGCTTTTTTTGAATTTAACTTGACAGATGATGATTGTACAAACTATATCAAAGAAATAGAGTATTTAAATGTAATACTTCACGAACTTGACAGTCAGTATTATGAATACAATAACGAAATGGAAGCGAAAATAAAGACTTTCATACAGTTGGAATCACAAGTGAAAGATTATTTGTGGGATGGTAATTGTACCATTGAACCAAAGCGAATTGAAGAGATAAAGCAACTTTACCCAAGTCAAGGCACAATGGAAAGATATACTTATACAGTTATGTTAGATCAAGTTATGATACCTCTAAATAATATCTTCTTCTGTCATAAGATAGACAATATGGTCAAAATTACAGAAGAAGCATTACTTATTTTAAAACAAATGGAAAGCATTACGAATGAGTGGAAACTACTGTTTGACAGGTATCTAAACGATATGGATAAGGCTATAAGTGCATTGATGAAAGTAAAAAGTAATATCAATGAGCAAATTAAGCATCAGAAAGGATCAGCAAGTCAACCATAAAAGTGTAAAATCAAATTTTTGAAATTATTCATGACATTTTCTTGCGTATTCAATCTCAATGATATATCTTTGCGCCCATTTGATTAATGGTTCTATCATAGTATGAAAAAGATAAATATTCCTGTATTGCTCATAGGACAAGATGCTGAGGGTAATCGCGTATATAAAGCTGGGACACGTTCAGTGGATCTGGAGGAGCGTGAGTGCCATTTAAATGCTTCTATAGGAAACGTCATTGTTGAAAAGATTAAGCAAAACAGTAATCGAAAGATAGATCAAAGAGTGTTAGCGACTGAAATTGGGTTTAACGAATAGTCGCTTCCGATGAAAATATAATAAAGGGAGGAAATTTTTATTTTCTCTCTTTTTTAATGAAGTATAATTATGGGAAAAACGACTGAAAAGAAAAGTGGTTTAGTAAACCTGGAAGAATATTGTGACGTTAAAAAGCTAAAAAGGGAGAAAAATGGAAAAAAAGATGAAAGATTCAAAGATATATTCTGTGAACTTTTGTCATTTACACCAGACAAAAATCCACATATTACAACTATCCAAAATTCACTCTTACAAAAATCCTTTGAAAAATCTTATATTTTCGTCTATTTTGCCAATTATTTGCAAAACGAAGACAATGGTGCAAACATTACAACTATTGTAACTGAGAAAGATTATACATGTCTAAATTATTTGGAAGACTATGCGAACTACTATGCTCGCTGTTATACTCCATATTGGAAAAAATGTAAAAGGCTACATTTCTTCAGAGGAACATCTTTCGATCTTAATGAATTCAAAAAGATGATTATGGATAGCAACCATGATAATTGGAAAAACTATCAAGGATGTATAGTCGTGAAACCTATCCCTAAAGGAGTTTTTGGAGTGACATACCTGAATCATTATGATTCTATTAACGGAAACAGTGATAAAACTATTAATCCTATACCCAAAAAGAATTCTATCGAAAAATTACGTTACTATAAATGTATTACTAATCAAACCGTTAATCTATTTGGAGTAAATAAGATTGTTAGAACTATGCCATTCAAAGAACAGGATGGCGTTGTAGCATCTTGCGCTACGACAGCTATGTGGATGGCTTTTCATAAAACAGCAGAACTCTTTCACACCAAAGCTCCAAGCCTTAGTGAAATTACAATTTTAGCCGGCGATAATGAAAATAGTCCTGGAAAAATATTTCCAAGCGGAGGTCTGCGTGTCAGTCAAGTATGCAGGGCTATCAATAACTTAGGCATGATTGCTGAGATAAAAACTCAATTTGACTCACTTTCCTATTTTAATGCCTTTGTACATGCTTATCTGCAAGGTGATATACCAGTCCTGTTTGGATTTAACATGAAAACACCTGATAAGGATAGCAACCATTTAGTCACTCTCAATGGATATCGCTACGATAATAAAATATTTGGATATGCTAGCAATCATTACATAAGTGATACAATAGAAAAGTTTTATGCACATGATGACCAAATTGGCCCGTATACTCGGATAGAAGTAAACGAAATTCCCGGAGCCTATGTCCCCGATTTTACGCATGAAAATGAATTATCTGATTTTGAGCGTGACAGGAAGACTAACGATCACTTAGATGTAACTACGGCTTGGTGGCTTGATATGGATAAAGCTGTTGAAAGTATGGATTATAACGATGCTTTTAAAAAAAACAGTGCTAATTATCGCCATGCACGTCCAGATTACCTAATTGTTTCATTATCATCAACAATAAAAGTTTCGTTTGATGATATATACAACAGACTACTTTTTATCCAGTTTATGGCGACATCGTATATAGGGCAATCATTGTTTGATGCAGAAACCGATAATACTGAAAATGAAAATGGTACTGTTGCATTAAATATTTATGAAATAAAATCTGCCAGTGATGATGACAAAAAGAAAGTACGTAAAGACTTCACATGGAATATATTAATAACAAAGAACAATGATTATAAAACATGGCTTCATAATTACTTTGAGAATTTTGGACAGAAACATATATTAGAAGAGGTTGATATTATGATGCTTTCATTACCCAAATATATATGGGTGGTACAAGCTTATGAAGAAGACAATCTTTTATTTGACTTTGTTTTTGATACAGTAGAGAATAATATGTATGGCTTGCCTATATGTGTTAATATTTACAGAAAAGAGATTGAAACAGTGCTAAAAAACTGGAACGATCCGAGAATTTTCAACTCTTTTACTGCAATTCCTGATAATTACAGTAATTCTTTACTAAAGGAACTAATAGAAGATGTAAAAATCACTCCCAAGTTGAGATTACAGTGGAAAGAAATTCTGGAAGAAATTAAAGGTGTAATAAAAAAAGAAAATGACGAAATTAACAAAGGGAAAAGGGAGGAATGTTCAAATTTTGAAAATATTTTAATAGATGTTCTGAAACATAAAGAGAAACATAAAAACATACCCTTAGGCGATAATAACGGATTAGATTTAATTATTGTCCCTAAACCTAAAACTCCTGAGATAAAGAGCCCTAAAAGAACAAAGACTTATGGATCAAGGAAATAGCTATTCATGAAAAAGAAAACTCTTTTTTGAATGTTTATTGTATTTAACCCTTAGTTCCTCTTACCCCTTTACATTCAGCGCCCGCAAAATATCCCTAATCCGTTCATAAGTCGTAATTCTGGTAGGCACCAGAGGCAGGCGGAGTTTATTTTCAATATATCCCATCATGCTTAACATGCTTTTCACGCCGGCGGGATTGCCGTCGACGGAGAGCAATTCAAACAAATCCGTGAAGCGGTGATGAATGGTCAGCGCATGAGCGAAATCGCCCTCCAGCGCCAACCTGACCATGCGGCTGAATTCTTTCGGAAACGCATTGCCAATCACGGAAATCACGCCAACTGCGCCCAGGGTTATCAGCGGAAAGGTAATACCGTCATCGCCCGATATAACATCAAAGTTCTTAGGTTTGTTTTTGATAATATCATCCATCTGGGTGATATTTCCGGAAGCTTCCTTGATGGCGACGATGCCGGAGAAATCGCGCGCCAAACGCAACGCAGTTTCGGCAGTCATATTTGTACCCGTCCGTCCCGGAACGTTGTAGAGGATAACGGGCAGTGATGTAGCTTCCGCAATCGCTTTGTAATGCTGATAAATACCCTCCTGCGAAGGTTTATTGTAGTATGGCACTACGGAAAGTATGGCATCTATGCCCTCGTAGCGCGTTTGCTTCAACTGGGCGACAAGTGCGCGCGTATTATTTCCGCCAACCCCCAATACCAGCGGGATTTGGCCATTTACTTTTTCAATAACCAGTTGTATGATTTTCTTCTTTTCTTCTTCGGTGAGCGTTGGTGTTTCTGCCGTTGTACCCAGAACAACCAGGTAATCCGTTCCGTTTTGCAGTTGGTAATCGACCAAACGCGCCAGGGATGTGTAATCTACGCTTTCATCTTCATTGAACGGGGTTATCAGCGCAACTCCCATTCCTTTCAAATTTATCTGTGCCATTAATGCTTTACAAAATAGACCGCAAAACTACATGAAAAACCTCGAATCTACAAATACTTAGGGTAAAAACTGATGGGAGGGAGTGTAAAATCGACAAAATATTTCGGGGATTCGCCGCTCCAGTACAATGATGTATGATTCTACCCCGATCATTCCATCCGTATCGTTTGCAGGTAATGAATAATTTGCTCGCTCAGATAAGTAACCGTTACGGTCTGTTTCTTCAGGGATTCGTCATCTAAGGAAATAGACAGGTCGTAAGAAGGGATGCCGTTTTTCTTCAAACCTGCCCGAAACGGATGAGGCAAAGAAGACGATAAACAGGCAATTGTCAGGTTTTCTTTCAATGTCAAATCAAGAATAGCATCACAGGCAACCGCCCGGAGCGCTCGAATGACTTTGCCGGAGGGATAACCCATAAAATTATAGTCCGTCTTGGGATACAACATGCGGTAGGGGGCGGCAGTATAATTGGTAGCGTCACCTTTGCGCACATATCCGAAGGCCGTTACCTGTTTGCCGTTGTTTTCCAGCAGTGTTATGGCTTGTCGGGCCTCCGCATATTCCGATGCTTCGAAGAAAACCAGGAAAGATTGAATAGCATCCAGGTTGCGGAAAGCGCGCTGTTGGCGACAGGCTTTCTCCATTTTCTTTATTTTTCTTTTTAACAGCCACTTAAACATATAGCATCTTTATTAATGAATGATGATTTGCCGAAAAAATCGCACAGCTTAACCCTGTATCATTTGAAGAAATTCATCTTCCGATATGATTTTTACGCCCAGCTTCTGCGCTTTTTCCAGTTTGGCCGGCCCCATATTTTCTCCGGCTAAGATATAATCTGTTTTTGCCGACACGGAACCGACGTTTTTACCTCCGTTCTGTTCGATTAAAGCTTTGTATTCGTCGCGGGAATGTTTTTCAAAAGTACCGCTGATAACAAATGTGCGATGATCCAGGCGCGTTGTTCTTGCGGCCAGCACGTTCTCCTGAATGGCCATCTGCAAACCGGCCGCCCTTAGCCGTTCAATGAGTCTTCGATTTTTCTCTTCGGAAAAATAACGAACAACGCTCAGGGCAATACGCTCGCCAATTTCGTTCACTTCTGCCAGCGAAAAGACAGTGGCCTGAGCCAGTGCGTCGATGTTGTGAAAGGCGTAAGCGATTTTTTTAGCAATGGTTTCGCCGACAAAGCGGATACCCAAGGCGAACAGCACGTTCTCGAAGGGCGCTTTTCGAGATGCCCGCAGGCTTTGCAGGAAGTTCCGGGCGCTTTTTTCTCCCCAACGTTCCAGGTGACAGATATTATCCATCTTTAAATCGTACAGATCGGCAGCATCACGGATGAGGCCGGCTTTATAAAAAGCCTCTACCGTACCGCTTCCGGCGTTAATGTCCATCGCCCGCCGACTGATAAAATGTTCTATCCGGCCTTTTATCTGTGGCTCGCAACCGTTTTCGTTCGGACAGTAATGTGCCGATTCGCCTTCATCCCGCACCAGTTTAGAACCACATTCGGGACAAGTTTCAATAAAGCGGATCTTATCGGCTTCGCACACCATGAAACGGGCGCTTTTATCGACTCCTATTATCTTAGGGATGATTTCTCCTCCTTTTTCTACCCAAACCGTATCTCCTGCATACAAATCCAGGCTGGCCATAATATCGGCATTATGCAGCGTAGCACGTTTTACGATGGATCCCGATAACAGTACCGGCTCCAGGTTTGCCACCGGCGTTACAGCGCCGGTTCTGCCCACCTGAAAAGATACGGAGTTTAACCGGGTAGCCGCCCGCTCGGCCTGAAACTTGTAGGCAATTGCCCAGCGGGGAACTTTAGCGGTGAATCCCAGATTCTTTTGCTGACGCAATGAATTAACTTTCAACACAATTCCATCGGTAGCTACCGGCAAGCGCTTCCGGTCGACATCCCATCGCCTGATAAAATCGAACACCTGATTGATCGTTTGGCATTTGATGGTTGCATCCGAAACCTTAAATCCCCATTGTCTGGCGCGTTGCAGGTTTTCATAATGGCCATCTTCCGGAAGCGTTTCTCCTAACATGTAATACAAATAGGCATCCAGTTTGCGGACAGCGACCATTGCGGAATTTTGCAGTTTCAGTGTCCCCGAAGCAGCATTGCGGGGATTGGCAAAAAGGGATTCTTCCTGTTCCTCGCGTTCTTTGTTCAACGTCTCAAAAACGTCCCACGGCATAAGGATTTCACCTCTGATTTCAAAAGAACCGGGATAATCGTTGCCCTGTAACTTCAAGGGTACTGTACGAATTGTTTTTACGTTGGCGGTTACATCATCGCCTTTCGTACCGTCGCCACGGGTGATGGCTTGCACCAGAGAACCATCCTCGTAGATCAGAGAGATGGAAGTGCCGTCGTATTTCAACTCACAGACAATCTCGAAAGGCTCGTTCAAGGCCTTGGAAACACGGTTGTAAAAATCCTGCACTTCCCCTTCCGAATAGGTATTGGCCAGCGAAAGCATAGGATAATGATGTTCTACCTGTGTGAAATTTTTGTTGATGTCGCTTCCTACCCGCTGTGTAGGAGAATTAGGATCGTAACACTCCGGATGCTGTTCTTCCAGTTGTTGAAGTTCTTTCAGTTTGCCGTCGAACTCCCAGTCGGATATTTCGGGAGAAGATAACACATAATAAAGGTAATTATGGTGGTGAAGTTCTTCACGCAGATGATTGATATAGTTCTTTATATCTCGTTCGTCCATCTTTTATGTTTCAATGTTTTTGATTTTTTCTATACCGTACTTGCTACTCATGCCTCTCATTCCCGATCTCATCCACAGGCATAATATCAGAGGTATTGCCGCAGCAGGAATTTCCTGTGGCAGGAAGTATTGAATCAGGATAAAAATCGACAAAACGATAAAGTTAATCCGGTGATACCGGCCAACAAGCTTCCGGCAGTTGCCGAACAGCATCAACAGTGCGGCAATCCCGTGCAGAGGATGCAACCCTATCGCGTTCAAATTGTAAGAAGTACATGGATGGGTGGAAACAAAGCAAATATAACAAACGATACATCCTGCTATTCCGGCAACAGAAAATAAAAGGAAATCCACTGCCCGGCTATTCCTTTTCCTGTAATATCCGGCGATAGTAAACCCGGCTACCAGCAAAAAGATTCCCCATGTTATCGGTAACGGCGAGCGGAAGAATGAACGGATAGACTGTTTCGACGCGCGTCCTTGCCGGTACGCATCTACATTCCTGTCTTCCGAATCAAGCACGGCTAACTTCTCCTTTACCAGCGGGGACGAAACACGGTCACGTATCACTTCCGCATGGTCGAAAGCAAGCATCAGTCCGACCGGAAGAAACATGACATTCCGTGCATGGATCGTACTGTCGGCCCCGCAACCCAGCACCAAATCTATTCCAAAAGACAGCCACGGATAAGGCGCCGTACAGATATGCACCCAATCCCGGAACGTCGTTTTTGCTTCCAGGTCGGGATAAGCCACTTGTCCCTTGATATGCTGTTCGATAATATTTCGCGGACGGGTAGTGCAATTGTCGAAAAAATAATTGTAGCGATACTCTCTGTTTTCCGGCAAAGCATTTGTATTCAGAAAATTGAAGACGGATTCCTTCTCTTCTAAAGAAAGATTTAATACCTGCTCGTCAACGGCAGAATGATCGGCAGCATACGAGAACAGGAAATCCCGATAATTTTCTACTCCTAATATATAATCGGTTTCCCCTTTGACGAAGTGATAGATAAAGTGAGGTTTAGACGAATCAAAAAAGCCGTAATTATAGACCCAATCAATCTGCCGTTCGGGATCCTGTACCCGAATGGCGGTATGGCCGAAGATAGCATACACCGCTTTATCTCTTGGGTAAACAGTTAGCAGGCTAACAGACGATTGCTCGCTTAATTTTCCGAAAGTCGCGGATGTTTCTCCGAACGCAAAAGACACTGGAAATATCGTTTGTATCGTAAACAACAGCAGCAAGCATATTTTTGGAGGAAACATCATTCTTTATTTTCGTTCGAGTTTTGTTTCCGTTCGAGGTCTTTTTTTCGGATCCTTTCTTCCCAGACCACCCAAAGCAGGAAGATGATACCATAATAAATGTAGCGAAACCACCCTTCATGCAGCGCATCGAAACGTTCCGGATGTTGGTTGGTCAAGAAAAGGATCGCACTGATTCTTACAATATTGTAAACCCAAAGGATAAGACATCCCAAGGGAATATACCACAGCTTTTTTTTCCACGGGCCGAAATAAAACAACATAATCGTCAGGAAGATGTATAACTGTTTTACGCTGGTGCATCCCCAGATGACGCTCAAAGAAATCTTTCCGTCGGGAAAAAAGAGACGCGTATCGTCAAGACACAAAGTCTCCGATCCGGGAAACAAGCAGGAATACCGGTAAACAAGCATCGCCGTAAACTGTGAGATTTTGTAAAAAAATGGCGTACAGTCGACACCGAAAATAGCAATGTCATGAGCGTGTAAATCGGCGTCAACAACCCATTTCCAAAGAAAATGCGTAGCAAGCAACACCACCACAAAATAAGTAACACCTTTGTAGGGTTCAAATTTGTGAGATTTAAATAAGGAAAGGAATATGTTTATATCTTTTTTCATCATTCAGGCGGCAAAGTTAGCATGTTTTCCAATATTTTCCCGTACATTTGCAGCATTTTAAGGAAAAAAAAGTGAATATCGTCATAGATCAAGGAAATGCGTCGGCAAAAGTAGCTCTGTTTGACAAAGATAAATTGATGATGTCTTTTATGTTCAAACCACTGCGAGAAGCTCAGATGGAAAAAATACTGAATCAGTTTTCTCCTCGCTATGGAATATTAAGCGCTGTAGCCGATCTTTCTCCGTCAGTCATTGATTTGCTGAGAAAACGCATGGAACGTTTCATTGAATTGGACACACAAGTATCGTTGCCCGTACAGGTGATGTATCGCACCCCCGAAACACTGGGGCGGGATCGCCTGGCAGCAGTGGTCGGTGCACAAAGTCTTTATCCGCATCGGGACATCTTGGTTATTGACGCCGGAACAGCCATTACTTATGAAATACTGGACGCTTCCGGCAAATATTGGGGCGGAAATATTTCTCCCGGAATGACTACCCGCTTTAAATCGTTGAAATCGGCAACCAAACGATTGCCGTTACTGGACGAAAGAGGCGATCTGCCCAATATCGGATATGATACGGAAACCGCTATCCGTTCCGGCGTTGTAACCGGAATTACTTATGAAATGGATGCTTATATAGACGAATATAAGTTAAAGCATCCGGAGCTTTTCGTTTTTTTAACAGGTGGACATTCATTTTATTTTGAAACAAAGCTAAAAAACCCCACCTTTGCAGACGTTAATTTGGTTTTACGAGGATTAAACAGAATTTTGAACTATAATGTCAAAGATTAAAATTATCTTGTTAATTGTTGCTGTTGCCGGATTGCCTCTATCGGCAGGGGCACAGGGAAATGCTACGAACTCACCGTATTCCCGCTATGCTTACGGGATGTTGTCCGATCATTCCATTGCCGGCGGCCATGCCATGGGTGGAATAGGTTACGGTTTGCAGGTGCCGGGGCAGATCAACACGTTGAATCCGGCTTCTTACGCGGCTGTAGATTCACTGACTTTTCTTTTTGATTTGGGAGTGGACTTCAAAATGTCCCGGATGAAAGAAAATGGAGTGAAACAGAAAGACTATAATGGGAACATCAAGAATGTCAATCTGCTTTTTCCCATAGGAAAACAGTTTGCATTCAGCGCCGGATTTATGCCGGTTTCTGCCGTCGGCTATGAGTACGGAGAAAGCGATGGATCTAAACAGTATTCCGGATCCGGTGGACTCCTGCACGCATACGGCGGACTGGCCTATAATTATAAGAATTTTTCCGTCGGCGCCAATGTCGGTTACTTGTTCGGATCGATCGAACATCACGCTTATTCGCCCATACGGGATAATGCGTATACAGACACGATCACGATTCGTCCGCACGATTTGATATATACGTTTGGCGTGCAACAAAAAGTGTCGCTCAACGAAAAGCAATTTTTGATACTGGGCGCTGCATACTCACCCAAAATAAACACAACAGCCAAAGGTACTGAAACCAGATGGAATGGTGGTGAGAATACTAAAAATAAAAGCATCTCCGATTATGAATGGGCGCAATCAATTGGTTTAGGCGCTTCTTTCCAAACGCAAAATAAATGGCTGTTCGGCGCCGATGTGCAATGGGAGAACTGGAAAAACGCCAAATTCGGTGGCGTAGCAAACATGCTGAACGATCGCTGGCGTTATGGCGCAGGACTGGAATATACGCCCGAATTTAGAAGCCGTTCTTTCTTCAAACGGACAAAGTATCGTATGGGAGGATATTATACCAACTCCTATATTACTACAGATAAAGGCGTTAAATATGATGAAGTGGGAGTGAGCGCAGGATTAGCCTTGCCGGTACATAACCGTTCTACCCTGCACTTGTCTTTCGATTATGTAAACGTACTGCCGAGTATGGCGGGTAAATTGTCGGAAAATTATTTTAAGTTCACGCTTAACTATACTTTTAATGAAACCTGGTTTTATAAACTGCGTATTCAATAAACCCGGTCGTTTGTTTATTTTTCACCATTTTCCTGTCCTGGCGTTTTGTTGTTTGTTTTTTCTTTCAATTTTTATGGCTTGCGGAAAAAGCAAGACGGAATTGGTCGGCCTGACGTTTAACGGAGAAACTACGCCGGTTATCCACACGGAAAATGTATTGACGCTGATTTCCGATTCCGGCGTCACCCGTTACCGGATACAGGCCAAAGTGTGGGATATCTACGACAAAGCAAAAGATCCTTACTGGTATTTTCCTGAAAAAATATATGTAGAAAGATTTGACAGCTTATTGTCTGTCGATGCGAATATTGAAGCGGATACGGCTTACTTTTATAAACTCCGAAATCTTTGGCACTTGATAGGAAACGTAAAAGTCTTGAGTATGCAAGGAGACAGAATTGATACCGGCGAATTGTTCTGGGATCAAAGAACAGCACAGATATATACCGATAAGTATGTGCATGTACAGCAAAAAAATAATGAGGAACTTGAAGGAATCGGTTTCCGTTCCAATCAGGAAATGACAAAATTCAGCTTTTATAAACCCAGTGTTCTAATGAATATACGGGAAGAAAGGGAAGACACAATTGCTGCACAATAGTTCAACCGCTTCGGTTTTCAATTATCTTGTTTTTTTTACGGATGCCAATGCCGTTGGCATGTCACATTCATAACTGTCTTTAAAGAAAACGATAACTATCGTTTGCTTGAAAGATAGTTATCGTTTTCCGAAAGGATAGTTATCGTTTTAAAATTGATAGGTAATCGTTTTCAAATCGATCGGTAATCGTTTTGAAAAAGATAAGTGATCGTTTTACTTTGCCTTTTCGTATTTCACTGTAGCAAGCATTTCTTTCAAGTCGATGCCCGGACGAAATGTTATTTTTTGGTTCTTGATTAACGATGCGTGAAACTTGTCGACAGTTTCCGCGCCTTCACTCGTGAGCGCTACCTGAAAGGTACCGAAATCACCGAAACGGACAATTTCGCCATTGCTAAGATGACGTTTCAGGATTTTAGTCAGGTCGTTCAAAACTGCCAGCACGTCGGTATCACTCACTGTGGTACTGCTTTCGGAGATTTCCCTGCTCAACTTGCGGAGGGTTAACTCGCCACTGCTTTTCGCCTGTGCATAAAACTTCTTTGGCGCTTGAGGATTACCCGGATTACCGCGCTCTACTAATACATAATTTACAGCCATAATGTTTTAATCTTTAAATTTAACATGCGCGCAAAGATAGAGGAAAAATTGGAATTAGCTATGGATTTATTACGATTTTTTCGATATTTCTGTCGAAAACTGACTGACATTCATATTCAACAAATTACGCCCCTTAATTATTTTTACGTACCTTTGCGGGAAATCATTAAAATAACAAAGCTATGTTATTGGAGCAAGTGGATAGTACACGGATTGTACTTAACCTGAATACAAAGGTAAATGCCCGGGATATTCAACGACTGATAAATTATGCCATGTACCTGGAGGCGACGGCAGGGTCTGTGGCAAAGCCGGAAGAAATAAGCTCGCTGGCAAATGA
>JAISES010000412.1 GCA_031263965.1 Prevotella sp.
AAACTGGCCATCGCGCTTGCCGACATCAAGCAGAAAGCTTTCAACAAGCGTTACTTTGTCGTTCTTCTCGAAACGCCCGGAAAAGACCGCCTGGTATCAATCAACAACAAAGAATTTGAAATTTTCAAACGCCGGAAATGGCTCCCGCAAAAAATGTCGTACCTCGAACTGGAAGAATACAGCTTCTATCAAACCTCCCTCAAACTGAACAACCGGCAAAGCAGCGAACAACGCGCAAAAGCAAAGAAAAAATACCTGAAATACGCAATGAAATGCATGAGATGACTTTGAAAAATCACCTCATCTTTGTATTCTGATATTCCTTTTCAACTTCCGCCTCAATAAACCTGATTTCCGATTTTTCATCCACAACACCAGCAAAAGCCAGCATGAATTGCCGAAATTTGCTCCGGGAAAACATCCCCATATCAACATCCTTCCTGCTTGCCGGAGCGAGCGACATTCCGCGCAGAATGCGGAAATTCACCTCATCCATAGAATAATAATTCAACAGCACAGACTGCTTTCCATCACCCGGATTTTGTATCCCAAACAAATTCGCCCTCAAAATCATCCGCTCCAGCCGTTTCAAATCCGGCGTTCCAAACAGCAGCGGACGAGTAATAAGAGAAACATGCGACCCCGAAGATTCAGACTCCGAATAATCCTTTATTTTCACACCATCAATTACCAGCAAATCAGGAAACGTATTCTGAACAGCACCATCAATTTTCTCGGTAGACTGATAAAACTGCCTGCTGTCGAAACAGTAAACATAATTAAATGCAGCATCCTTATCATGTATAATTAACTCGTTTTCCGCAGAATTGTAGAGAATATACTCTATAACCTTCAGAAAATCCACAAAATTAGCCCTTAAATTCAGCACAACCCCCTCCAGCCTCTCATCCGTCTGAATCTGCAAATCTTGAGGCGGCTGCTGCAACTGCGGCGTCAACAAATCCACCTGTTGCCCGCTGATAATACAAACTCCACGCGAAGAAGTGAAAACAATACCAAACGGCGTCGGACAAACAATACCGGTAGTTGGAACCTCGTAAGAAGCAGGAGCCGACTGCGTAGAATAAACCACCTCACCTTCGCCCGTGTTTAAAGAATAAATCCCATTCGCAGTGAATACATACAGCGGATATTGACCAAACTGCCCCTCAGATATGCGAATAGCATTCGAAGCCATCGCCAAAATAGTCCCATTACTTATCTGGTAAGTATTCCTGTTCGGAAAAAGCAGCGGATTGTTCAACTCCGAAACTTTCATCTTATTCGGCTCCGTTATCGATACCGTTTTATTGGTATCCGGTTCTCCTGTCTGTACAGGGATTGCACTGGCCACAATCGGATTTAAGTCATCTCTCATATAATAGGAAAGACTAAGAAAACTGTGCTTTTTGAGAGGTTGTGAAAATACCCTGTCCCAGCGTGAACGGACAATCTGGTCATCTCCCAGGAAACTTGCCAGGCGGTAGATTGTCATCCGTGTTGCCCTTGGATCCGGATAAGACAGGAAACCACTCAAAAACATTTTGTATAAACTCCCATTCGCATAAGCACCGGAATTATTCCCCAGTAAAACTTTTTCAGTAGCCAATCCGGTATTAATTTCAACCTCAATAACCAGTTGGTTACACTCTGGACCGGGCGCATCTTTGTATTTATATCCGTTATAGTTTCCATTAGGATAATCCCCCGAACTGGGACAAAGAAAGTAATCGCTGTCAAACCCTTTAAAAAATTCGGTTGTTATATTCGCCAGGTGAAGCCTGCTGTTATAAGCGTAACTGTAACCCGCCCCGTATTTGTGGTTGGAAAAACCGTTATCAGACATTACTTCCTGATATATCAGATTTTCCATCGTTGAAATATCTTTATCAGTAGACGGGAATATATCGATGGGATCTTTGGGACCTAAAGAAGGAAGCTGTATACGACCCAAAAGAATACTTCTAATAAAATAAAAAGTAGAAGCTTCGGATACTTTTTTTAATGTCTCCTTGGATATGCCTTTAATAAGATTATATGTCGAATGTCTATAACCGCTAAATGGCATGTCTATCCGTATATTTTCCACACTGGATACACCCAGTGGCGCCGACATAAAAACATCTACCGACTGTATTATGTCTTTCCAGTTCTCCCAGCCTGAAAATGCAAGATCATAGGTTAATTCAAGATTATAACCACACACAGTTACAGTAGATTGATCCGCTACGAGACGATCATTAGTTACCGCATAACTGATAACTTTAATAGAATCACTGCCCCCGACTCCTTCTACCCCAACAATACTCCTTGCCGGCATGACAAGTATCGGAGGCGAGTGCTTTGTCAATGAACCGTCATATAAGCGAAAAGCATATCGAATAAAACAGGCGTCAAATAACAGAGGCCCTTTCGGTTCATGCGAACCGGCAGAATCCGTATATCCATTAACAAGATTATACATAGTGGCATTCAACACACCTTTGATACGCTCTATAAAATTGTCGCTGTGTATGGATTCATCATTAATTGAACCAAAATAAGAAACCAAACCATCCACATGATTCGGTCTTATTTGTATAGGTGGAACTTGTGGAATTTCATCAAGGAAGACATATTTATTATCCCGATAAAACAGATAATAAATATTGTCTTCGGTAATCAGGGAAAGAGTATTCCCAATCTGCTGAACACTGTTTACCTTCCCTTCAATGGAATAAACTATGTTTTGTGGCTGTCCATCACGTGTTTCCCAATACACAGAAAACCTGTCATTACCATTGTTATCGGCAACATTTACAACCCCTATCCAGTTCTCGGCAGTACTGCTTACATGATGAACAAAAACAATATCGTATTGCTGAAACAACCCCTCTGTCAATTCCTTTCTGGGCGCAACCGGATGTAACGCCCCATTCTTCGGACGAAGGTTTACCAGCGAGCAACAATCGCCCTCCTGCCAGGCCGACGTAGTAGATATTCCGTTTATCGGTATTTGAATACGTGACATAATGATCAAAATTATCAATTTTTGGACTAAGATAAAACTATTCTTTTACAAGAAGATACCTTGATATTAAAAAAACTCATCCCCCCTCATATTTAAAGCCTCAATACAGAACAATGCCCATTCTTCTTTAGTCAGCAGCATATTTTTTGCCGTATTAATTCCGCTTGACACAGTAGAATGCTGTCTCCGGCCAAACATTTCAGCTATTTCATGATAAGTAAACCCGTTTTTACGCAAATACAGCCAGTACATCTCCCGCGCAAGCGATATATGAAACCTCCTTGATTTTCCCAGCAAAAAATCAGTTGAAACCCCTGTTTTACTTGAGTAACGTTCAATTGTTATCATGTTTTTAAATCATTTTGACTTTTATTGGCAACCCCGCCCACACCCACGCAATCAGTGCCGCATCCCTCTCCTCCTGATTATTGCGTCCGGTCATCCCGGTAAAGTAAGCCAGTTCTTCCCGCGTTATCTTCCCGTCCTTACCCCGCCATATCTTTTTCAGCGGCTTAACGGTCGTAACCGGTATCCCGTAATGT
>JAISES010000415.1 GCA_031263965.1 Prevotella sp.
AAAACTACATACTCCGCTGATGTTAAAGCAATTTCCATATTCGGTAAAGAAAAGTGAAGCAAAATATACAGTGGAATTTAACAGGTATAATTATACAGGAATGTATTTCGATGCAGACAATCTGACAACAGTGAACGATGTCGATCCCGATTCCCCTGCATTTATTGCAGGAATACGTTCCGGCTATCTTATCCGGAACATAAACGACAAGAAATTTAATCAAACAAAAGAAGATTTATCCGCCGGCTATAAAAATTTCATTACCGAAACTATGGTACTGAGAGATCCTGCTACGCGATTCGTCAATGCCGAAGGCTTTAGTGAATGTATGTTCTGGAATGTAGCATATTACTCTGAAATAATGAAAGAGTTCAACAAACCGGAATATCTCGCAAATTTTTCGTACCTGTATGGTTTCGAAAAATATATAAATCCCAGAAATGATAACCGCCTTACGATAGAAGCATGGGACGGCTCGCACAGACGGGTGTTTCAGTTTACCCCGCAGATAAGACAATCTGTTACTATCAAAGTAGAGTAAAAACTGTTTAAAAAGTATACAGAACCGGATTCTAACCTTTGATTATCGGCCAATAATTTTGTACCTTTGTGCCCGCGTTCAGGATAATGGGATATTATCCGGCATTTCGTATAATTCGTAACTAAAAAATAACAATGATAACAGTTTCTAATCTGGGGATTCAATTTGGGAAAAGAGTATTATTCCAAGACGTGAATCTTAAATTTACAAGTGGCAATATCTATGGAATAATCGGCGCCAACGGAGCCGGAAAATCAACCCTCCTGAAAATATTGAGCGGCGAAAAAGATGCTACAAGCGGCGGTTTCGCTTTGGGAATAGGCGAGCGTCTGTCTGTATTGTCGCAGGATCACTTCGCCTTTGATAGCCAGAGTGTAATGGATACCGTTCTGCAAGGACACAATATCCTTTGGGAGATTATGAAAGAAAAAGATGCCTTGTATGCCAAGGAAGACTTTTCCGATGCCGATGGCATCAGAGCTTCGGAACTGGAAGAACGATTCGCCGAACTGGAAGGCTGGAATGCGGAAAGCGACGCGGCCATGCTGCTTAGCGGGCTGGGTATTTCCGAAGACCTGCACTACCGGATAATGGGAGACATGAGCGGAAAGCAAAAAGTACGTATTCTGCTAGCCCGCGCACTATTCGGAAATCCGGACAATCTGTTGCTCGACGAGCCGACCAATGACCTTGATATAGAAACAGTAATGTGGCTGGAGAATTACCTGTCGAACTGTGAGAATACAGTTCTCGTTGTATCCCACGACCGCCACTTTCTCGACTCGGTATGTACGCATACTGTAGACATCGACTTTGGCAAGGTATCTATGTTTGCAGGAAACTACAGTTTCTGGTATGAGTCCAGCCAACTGGCTCTTCGTCAGCAGCAACAACAAAACAAAAAGGCCGAAGAGAAGAAGAAAGAGCTGGAAGAATTTATCCGCCGTTTTAGCGCAAACGTTGCAAAGTCGAAGCAGACTACCAGCCGCAAGAAAATGATCGAAAAACTTAATATCGAAGAAATCAAGCCTTCGTCAAGAAGATACCCGGGTATTATCTTTAGTCCCGACAGGGAACCCGGTAATAAAATACTTGAAGTTAACGGCTTGAGTAAATCTATCGAGGGTAAAGTATTATTCAACAATGTAAGTTTCAATATAGAGAAAGACAACAAAGTGGTATTCCTGTCGAAAGACCCGCGTGCCATGACTGCTTTTTTCGAAATCATCAACGAATATACAAAGCCTGACGCGGGTACATTCAGTTGGGGACAAACCATCACTACGGCTTATTTGCCATTGGATAACAGCGATTATTTTAAGAACGACTTAAACCTGATAGACTGGTTGTCACAGTTTTCTGACAATACCAGCGAAATTTATATTAAAGGCTTTTTGGGAAGAATGCTGTTCTCGGGTGAAGAAGTGCTTAAAAACACAAAAGTACTTTCGGGAGGTGAAAAAATGCGTTGTATGATAGCCCGTATGATGATGAAGAGCGCCAACTGCCTCATCCTGGATTCACCGACAAACCACCTCGACCTGGAATCGATACAGGCATTCAACAATACGCTTATCCAGTTAAAAGGAAACGTACTGATGTCGTCGCACGACCACGAATTCATACAAACCGTATGTAACAGGGTGATAGAGCTTACGCCGAACGGCACTATAGATAAAATCATGGACTATGACGACTATATAACTTCAGACGAAATAAAAGCTCTGCGCGAAAAAATGTACAAATAATCAATTCATCATCTTTCAAATGTCATTTTATGCTCAAATATACTACAATCTCAATGCCGAAAATTACAATGAAAACGATAAATGCAGTAAGTATCAACTCTCAGTGAAACAGCGGATATACGAACTATTGTTGCTTCACAAGCGCTCATAAGTTCCACTTCGTTAAATTAAGTTCCGGAACAAATATATGATAAAAATCGGGAACTGTTTCTTCCTCAAAAATAAGCATAGCTGATTAGTAGTATTTTATGTATTTATGGTACAAATAAGGACAGATAAAGCGATTAATATTGATTAGATTATCGCCACATTCAGCAGAGTTTGTTCATTTTATTCTTCTATTCATTGGCAATGAACATGCAACGATAATGAACATCTTTGTATTTGACACATCAATTTGAACAAGAGATTTAGATAGTCGCTCC
>JAISES010000028.1 GCA_031263965.1 Prevotella sp.
CCGGCATAGAATGTGCTGAAACGTAAAAAGTCAATCAATTCGCAAGGAGCGTCGATCTCCGCCTGAAAAGGACTTTTACTCTGCCCCAGCATCACGGAGGCATTCAGCAGGTAACGATACTTCGTTGCAAACAATTCGGCGATACGCATCATAAGCGAAGCCCGTTCTACCCAAGGCAATTCCGACCATTCCTTATGAGCTTTCATCGCGGCGTCGATAGCCATTTGCACCTCTTTCTCTCCGGCCTTATGATACGTAGCCAGTACATGCTGATGATCGTGAGGCATAACTACTTTACCGGTATTACCCGTCCGGACTTCTTTCCCTCCGATAATCAAAGGAATATCCCATTCTTCTGATGACAACTGCGTCAAAGCTTTTTTTAGTGACGTTTTTTCCGGCGTTCCGGGTGCATAAGCCTTTACCGGTTCATTAATAGGTTTAGCGAATTTAAAAATTGCATTATTCATGATACATTAACGAATTAAAATGATACTTTTTTATTTGGCTTGTAAACTTAACGAAAAAATTCCGTAATCAATGCGAGCTGAACATTTTTTAATTCAGGGAAAGTTCGCAGATGTTTATATTTACATATTAGGCAAAGTGTTGAAGCCATGATGAAAAATTCACACTTTGGAGAACACCGCTGAATTTTTCACAGAAGAGATTTTTTCAGCCTTTAGAGGTAGATTCTTCAATATGAGAATATTCCTGCATTGCAGCCTTGCTAAGTTCCTTTACCGACATGCCTGTAAACATATCTTGCTGCCATTGTGTATAATCAAACGGTTCGCGATTCATCAGCGTTATGAACCGTTCTGCTTCAACATTTCCCAAATGGTTGATAAGCAGTCTCATCCCTTTATCGCGTAAAACTGTTTCTGTGTACATATCTATTCCTCCCTTTCATTAATAAACATGATCGGATTAATGATTTTCATTTCCGGTATTGCTGTATTTAACAACTTTTTGTCTGTAGTGATAAAATAATCGGCATTTGAATGAATAGCACATGAAATATGCAAAGCATCTTTTACTTTAATCCCTGATGAAAACAAGCCTTCGGCAAAAAGTATAATATCTTCCGTTTCGACACAGTGAATATTTGCGATCGATTTCCAATCATAGATAGCGCTACGCCGGTTTGTATATGGATTTTGCCTGTTTTCAAATTCTAATATATATGACCAGACCAATTCATGTCTTCCAATCAAAATATCCTGTTGTATAAACAGCTTTGCTTCTGTTTCCAATCTTACTTTTCGTTGAGATTGATCGTCGAAAGGTCTGTTAAAACAACAATTATCTAAATATAGTCTCATATTCAAATTAATCTTTTCTATACTGCAAATATATAACAAATTTCCAGAAAGGAAGTCGATCAGGGGTAATTAAATGATTTTCTTTACGCTATCTGATCTTTTTTGAATTTGTACGGCATGAAATCGTTAGTCGACGGCTGTCGACTATATAACCGACAGCCGTCGACTATATGGTTGACAGCCGTCGGTTAAATAGTCGACAGTCGTCGACTAACAAAAGGGGGCAATCCTTTTTATTCTTTCTATGAAATCAGAGGCGCCAATCCCGGGCATCAACATACAAAACTGGCATATCTTGTAGCTGACAGCGACAAAGCGGATAGAAATAGCACTTATCCATTATAATAATGTATACAATGTGTACCGTGAAATGGTGTTGAATAACACTTAACTGAATCTCCCCAAAAGACGGCCTCTTCTACTCCTTCCAATTCGTGCCACAAGTTTTTCTATGGAAAAAACTTGCCGTATGGATTAATTTGCTAAATTTGCCCCGTGATTTAAAAGTCATAAAAAATTTTGCTTTTGTATAGTAGTATATAAAGCAAGAAAAATGGTTTTGTGTGTGTTGGTACTCCTCTTATTTGGGACTGACGAACCTTCGTGTGTATTTAAACCTGATTAAATTTTATATGCAATTATTATTATTCTTGTCTGGAGGTTTTTTGTTAGCCGTTTGTATCGCTGCTTTTATCCTCCTTTATATTCTATTGTTTTCCTGTAAGAAAAAAACTAATTGTCAATAAACTCGATTAAATGGGAATAAAGAATCTATTGACTAATCTGTCTCACGTTAAGTATATTAACCGTTGGATAGTTTTTATTATAGATGTACTATTATCAACAATAGCCACTGGTATAGCTTTTGGGTTTACCTGCTATTTTACAAGTCACATCGATACCTCCTTCTTTACTATCCTACAGCTATTTACTTTCTCTATTGCAGGTAGTATTCTAAGTTTCCTGGGTTTGCAAACATATAAAAATGTTATTCGCCATTCAGCGTTTGTTGAATCGGGGAGGATTGCTTCAGCCACTTTTGCTAAAGTGGTTATTCTGTTTTTATTGATAGAGTTGTTTATACCCAAATGGACAACTCCCAAAGGAGTCTTTCTGGAATTGCTGATTGATTTATGCGGAACCTATTTTATTCTGACTACTTTCCGGGTTATATTGATTCTTTCCTATAACTATATCAAGGATAAAACATTCTCGAACAGCGATAATCTGTTGATTTGTGGGACGGAAGCTTCTTCTGTGGACTTACTGACGTCCTCCTTACAAAATATAAAAGGAAATTACCGTATCATCGGTTGCCTGACAAACGGGAAAAACAGATCGATCCGCATTAGTGGATATCGCGTGTATTCCATTGAAACGCAGGAAGCCTTTAACAGGCTTGTTGACAGCCTGTATGTTAAAGCTATACTATTCCCCGATTATCGTTCTGTTAAATATGAAGACGAACGCTTTGTTCGTTTTTGTGAAAAGAAACGGGTGAAAATGCTATTGGCCCCATCTATCAATGAAATAGAAAGTGGAAAAATAAATTACATAAACCTGCCGGAAGTGCGGATTGAAGATTTATTGAACCGGGAAGAAATAATAATCAATTTGACAGACATAGCCGCTTCGCTCCGTGATAAAACAGTATTGGTAACCGGTGCTGCCGGTTCGATAGGAAGCGAATTATGCCGGCAAATATGTTCATTTGGGGTCAAACAGTTGATCCTTTTTGATAGCGCGGAAACACCCATGCACAACCTCCGGTTGGAACTGGAAGAGAATTATACAGACATGTCATTTATGCCTGTCATGGGCGATGTCCGGATGCCGGGGCGTGTAGAAAGCGTATTCAAACGATTCCATCCCGAGATCGTTTTTCATGCAGCAGCTTATAAACATGTGCCGTTGATGGAAGAAAACCCTTGTGAGGCAGTTTTAACGAATGTACAAGGTACTCGTATCGTGGCTGATATGGCTGTCAAATACGGCGTAGAGAAATTCGTTATGATCTCCACAGACAAAGCAGTCAATCCAACCAATGTAATGGGCGCATCCAAACGATTGGCAGAAATCTATGTACAAAGCTTAGGAATAGCCATAAGTAAAGGAGAACACGAAGGGAAAACCCGTTTTATAACCACCCGTTTTGGTAATGTATTGGGAAGCAATGGCTCGGTCATCCCTCGCTTCCGCGAACAATTAGCCAAAGGAGGCCCATTGACGGTTACCCATAAAGATATTATCCGTTATTTCATGACGATCCCGGAAGCCTGTCGCCTTGTTCTGGAAGCTGGAACAATAGGAAAAGGCAATGAAATTTATATTTTCGACATGGGAATTCCAGTCAAAATTGCCGACTTAGCCAAACGTATGATAGAATTAGCCGGCCTTGAAGCAGGTAAAGATATCAAAATCGAATACACAGGCCTCCGCCCCGGAGAAAAGCTCTATGAAGAACTTCTGAACGACAAAGAAAACACAATTCCAACGTCTAATCAAAAAATCTTTAAAGCTGCTGCCAGGGAATACGAGTATGTAGAAGTTGTTGGATTGATTAATGATTTAAATAG
Organism: Prevotella sp.; assembly: GCA_031263965.1. Classification (GTDB taxonomy): domain Bacteria; phylum Bacteroidota; class Bacteroidia; order Bacteroidales; family Dysgonomonadaceae; genus Dysgonomonas. Next base: position 3,902 of record JAISES010000028.1, read on the forward strand.
AATTGCGGCTACTGTAAATAAGACAGAGACGGTAAAATTGATGAAAGTTTTGATCCCGGAATTTGTTAGTCAGAATTCGGAATATGAAAAATTAGACGTTGTTGATATTGTTAATTTTCCTTTAATATAAATTAGTCGTATTTTTAGTTG
>JAISES010000037.1 GCA_031263965.1 Prevotella sp.
CGACAAAACTCCAATCCGCGAACTTCTCACAGAACGACGTCAATTCAATCAAAAAGTCAAAGAACTCGAATTATTTTAATGTTAAATCGTTTAATAAATTATCGCACCAGCAGTAATTGTCTATATACAACCTTTAGCCAGGGAAGACTTGGATAACATTTATGATTATTATAAAGAAAAGAAAAAAAGCTTACAAGCCGCAGGCAATGTGGTGAATGACATTTTAGACGAGATTGAAAATCTACCGGACTACCTTTCGGTTATAAGTTTACAGCCTATATATAAGGCTAAAGGTGTGGATCTTTTCAGTGTGGTGGCAAGTAAGCGGAAAAATTATAAAGTGATTTTCTTTGTCGCACAGAATATGATCAATATTGTTTCCATTTGGGATTGTCGTCAGAGTCCTGATAAAATGAAAGAGATATTAAGGTAGGTAATTACAAATTCTCTACGAACAGGGGCACGGTTTACAAAACCGCGCCAGCGAAGGGAGGGTTTATACCTGTCTCTCGCTGGCGCGGACATTTGTCCGTATCCTGCTAGAAGAACAATCCTTTTTTGCTGCGCAACACACATACTACAAGTCTGCGCGAGCGGGGCTGTATGGTGTTTATTTTCAAGATATTACAATGAAATCGATATGTTTTTTGCGCGTCAGCCTTGACTTTCTCTTTCCCGTCATTGCGAGGGTTTACCCGAAGCAATCCGGTTGTATTTTTTGGGCAGCCACAAAGGACTGCCCTACCACTAACCGGCCATGACTGATTGAAAATCCACAGCCGTTAAGTTCTTTATAATTGCCAATTATTCCTCTATCCCCAGCAATTCTATTTCAAATACCAGAGTCGAATATGGTTTGATCGAACCTGTATCACGGCTTCCGTACGCCAGATCATAAGGCACATAGATGATCCACTTCGATCCGACAGGCATAAGCAACAGAGCCTCTGTCCACCCCTTAATCACTTGCGTTACACCGAACACAGCCGGTTCGCCACGCTCGATACTGCTATCGAATTGCTCTCCGTCAAGCAGTGTGCCCACATAGTCAACTTTTACACGATCTTCTTCAGTCGGCACGGGGCCTGTACCCTCTTTCTCTATCTTATATTGCAATCCGTTGGGAAGGGTAACTACTCCGTCTTTAGTTTTATTTTCAGCAAGAAAAGCTTCACCTGCTGCTATTTTTTCAGCATACTCTTCTTTCAATCCTTCATTCTTCTTCAACTCAGCCGCCTCACGGGCTTTTTCCGAAGCTGCCTGTACAATTTCTTCCGGATTTTCGATTAACAGCTTTTCTTCTTTCAGGCTACTTGTAAAGGCAGCGACAAAAGTCTGTTTATCGAATTTATCGTTACCTCTGAACAGTTCCTTTGTTATATTCTCAGACATAGGAGCAAATTGACTACCCAAAGCCACCCCCATATTGAAAGCATTTTTATCTTTACTTTGATTCATAGCCTGATTGAATCCGGCAAGGAAATCATCTGTATTTTTAAGATTCGACTTATTCAGGGAATCAAGTTTAAATGCTAGTTCTTTACCTAATTTATCTTTCTCCAAAGAGTCTTTCTCTTTCTCTATTTTTGTCTTGTAATCGGATTTTACGGCAGCAGTATCTGCTACTACTCCCATTTGTATCTGTATACCGCTTTTTCCCATCATTGCGCCAAAAGCATAGGATATTGTATCTGCTCCTGTTTTCAATGTAAGTGGTTCGGGTGTAACTTTTCCAGGTTGTGTCTTTTTTTGTGCCGACAAAGCCAACGGGCTTAAAAATGCACACGAAGCAAGGGCTAAGAATAATAATTTCTTCATATTGTTTTTGTTTAAGATTTTTATCTTTCGATAGTTTCCGACAATCTGTCTACTATAATTGTTATGCAAAAATAGTATTTTTTTGCAGCCTGCTTACATTAAGTCCTATAAAATAATTATTGCCGTATCTGATTGTCAGTTTTCCGCGTCATTGCGAGGAGTGCAACGACGAAGCAATCCGGTTGTATCTTTTCGGGCAGCCACAAAGGTAGGGTGTCCAGTTTTTGGTGTTCATTTCTGATATAAAAAGCAGCTCATAATCTTGATAAATTATTGAATTTCAAATTGTATCAATTTAATACTTTCTCATTTTGAGAACCTATTTATATGTCGTGCATTTTTAATCAAGAAAAATAAATTATATTTAACCAAATATCAACTTATTAATGTAATTTTTTAATCTAATTCCAGTCTCAGAATGAACACCAAAAACTGGACACCCTACCACAAAGGACTGCCCCTACCGCTAGGCCTCTTTCCGGATTGCTTCGCTACACTACGTTTCGCTCGCAATGACGGGAGAAATTGAACATATAAACACATCATTTATTTTTATTGATTACTTCGAGCAGATTATTTGTGTACCTTTACGATCTATAATAAAAAAAGTTTTTATGTCTAAATACAATTTCGATAAAATAATTGACCGCAAGGGAACCTGCGCTCTGAAAACCGATGCACTGCTTCCCAGATACGGAAATGCCGACTTGATTCCTTTGTGGGTTGCGGATATGGATTTCTTATCTCCACCTGCGGTAGCCGAGGCTATAATCGAGAGGGCTAAGCATGGCATTTTCGGTTATACATGTCCATCGCAGGCGTATTATAATTCTATTATTAATTGGCTTGATTCTCAACACAATTGGAAAATAGAGCAAGAGTGGCTGACATTTATACCGGGTATTGTAAAAGGCATCGCCTTTGTAATAGATTGTTTCACAGCAAAACAGGATAAAGTAATTATTCAACCACCTGTATATCACCCTTTTCGTATTATTCCTGCTTTGCATCACAGGCCGGTTATCGACAATCAGCTTATATTGGATGCCGGACAGTACAAGATGGATCTGGACGGATTGAAGAAGATTATAGATCGGGATTGTAAGCTGTTAATCCTGTGCAATCCCCACAATCCGGGCGGTAGGGTTTGGACAAAGCAGGAACTGATTGATATAGCCGAAATATGTTACGATAATAATATACTGGTCATATCCGATGAAATACATTCCGATCTGGCATTCGCCCCTAACAGGCATGTCCCATTTGCTGGTGTTTCGGAGAAAGCGGCGCAAAACAGCATTACATTTATGGCGCCGAGCAAAACGTTTAATATTGCCGGCATTGTCAGTTCCTATTCCATTATCCCGAATAAGGAATTGAGGGATACATTCAATAAATATCTGGAAAGCAGCGAGCTTGACGAGGGGCATATTTTTGCTTATTTGGCTGCGCAGGCGGCTTATGAGAGTGGGGGAGAATGGCTGGGCGAAGTGAAAGCTTACATTTGGAATAATATAACTTTTGTAGACGAATATCTGAAAGCGGGTATTCCTCAGATAAAAGCCATAATTCCGGAGGCTTCGTTCCTGGTATGGCTCGATTGCCGCGGATTGGGCCTGTCTCAAAAGGATTTAGTATCATTGTTTGTTGATGATGCCAAATTGGCGCTAAACGATGGCGTTATGTTCGGAGCCGGTGGCGAAGGCTATATGCGGATGAATGTAGGTACCCCACGAGCCAATATTGAAAAAGCGTTGGATAATCTTAAAAAAGCAATCGAAACGAAACAAACTCGTTCCTGAATTTGTTTACAGGGCAAATTGGGCACGATTATTGTTCACTGAATATAAATAAAGGCTTCAAAGGCTTTGGTTATTAATCTAAACAATTATATTAAAATGAAAATTTCTACAAATAAGTTTGTTTCTTTGTCTTACGACTTGAATGTGGGCGAAGATGAAGAGCGTGAACTAATGGAAAGAGCTACAGATGAAACTCCACTCGAATTCATCTTTGGAACAAACTCTATGCTTGAGGCTTTCGAAAAGAACCTCGATGGAATGGCGGAAGGCGATACGTTCGACTTTGTGCTGACTCCGGACGAAGCGTATGGTGAATACGACGATGACGCAATAGTGGATCTTCCCCGCGATATATTCGAACAAGACGGTGTACTCAATGAAGAAGTCATCTTCGAAGGAAATACCGTGCCGATGATGGATACTAACGGTAACCGGTTGAATGGTTCGGTAGTGGAAGTTAAAGAGGATGTGATCAAGATGGACTTTAATCATCCACTGGCCGGCGAAACGTTGAACTTTTCGGGAAAAGTGCTTGTCGTAAGAGAATCTACTCCCGAAGAAATAGCGGCATTATTTGCTCCTCAGGGAGGTGGTTGCGGATGTGGCTGCGGCGATGATGAAGAGGAATCTTGCGGATGCGGTTCAGGCTGCGGATGTGGCGGACACTAAGAACCTGTTTGAATTTTATAACAGATTTCTGTTCTTTTGATAAGGCTATTAAAATTCAATTAGTTTCGAAAAAAAATATGTATCTTTACGGCAATCGAAAAAACTTTAAAATTACATTGATATGGCTTTATTTAAATCAGGAAATCCATCATTAAAAAATGTATTCGAGAAAGTCGGACAAGCTACAGATGCCAGTCAGGCTATGACCGTTAACGGGACTATAGGCAAGACCGGCATATTACTGGCATTGGTAGCATCCGGAGCTATTGTTACATGGAACATGTTTGGTAGTCCGGCTTATTCCGGTCTCGTAATGCCTCTATTCTGGATAGGGCTTATAGGAGGGCTTATTACAGCGCTTGTAGTCACATTCAAAAAAGAACTTGCTCCTTATCTATCTCCTGTTTATGCCGTACTTGAAGGCTTTGTGCTGGGAGGAATCTCTGTTATGCTCAATGCTTATTATCCGGGTATCGCTTTGCAGGCAATCATACTGACATTTGCAGTTACTACTATTATGCTTGCTTTGTATTATTTTAAGGTAATACGTGCGACACAAAAGTTCAGAAGTGTTGTTATTATAGCAACGGGGGCTATTGCCGTATTTTATCTGGTCAGTATTATTTTGTCGTTTTTCGGAATTACATCTCCTGCATATGCGGCAACTCCGCTGGGTATAGGTATCAGCGTGTTTATTGTGGTCATTGCCGCTTTGAATTTGATTCTCGACTTCGACTTTATCGAGCAGGGTTCGGAATATCAGGCTCCTAAGTTTATGGAATGGTACGGCGCTTTCGGGCTGATGGTAACTTTGATTTGGTTGTATATTGAAATATTACGCCTTTTGGCGAAGATTGCCGCAAGTAGCAGATAATCGAGCTAAGAAAAACTATTTCTGAGAAGTTATAAATTGAAAGACAGGCTATATATTGCCTGTCTTTTTTATTTTGTGCAAAAATGAAAAATCTATTTATGGAAATTTATGAAGATTCTATTCTATATATTAAAGAATACCGGTCTGTGGTTTGATTATGTTAAAAAAGTATATTCAATTTCTCCCATCATTGCGAGCCTGAGAGGTGAAGCAATCCGGAAATTGGCCGGTTAGCGGTAGGGGTAGTCCTTTGTAACTGCCCGAAAAAATACAGTTGGATTGCTTCGGGTAAACCCTCGCGATGACGGGAAAGAGAAAGTCAGAGCCGATGCATGACAGGGACAAGAATATGAAATGATAGTGTTTTTTCAGGTGTTGCGAACATCAGATAATAATATAAGGAGAATATTCCTTTAAAGATGTGGCTAAGCCCCTTAATTAGCCCTCCGCTCCGTTTTGCCGGTGAAATTATTCTCTTCTTTTATCATCGCTTTACGGGGCGGAGTTATTTAGAAACTGTTTGAATTTTATAGCGGATTTTTTCTAATCCTGTAATAATATTTTTTGATAAAATTCAAACAACTTCTAACACTTCACCAGTAAATTTCTTTTTTATAATACGAGAACGAGGTAATGAATTTCTCGAATTTAGTTTTACTTCCCGATATTCCCGACATTTCTACTTGCGTTACCAAATTGTTTTCGTCAAACGTATATTTATAGTCGATGTCTCCATATGGAGTAATT
>JAISES010000070.1 GCA_031263965.1 Prevotella sp.
AACGTTACGCCGGTAACGTTCCAAGGTTTGTGCTTCTGATGGGGACAAGTTTATTTGCATTGAGCAAAAATAGAAATTTTCCCTGACTTTTTCGCAATCCAGTTACTTTTGAGTATAACAATGGATAAATCAGAAAAGCTAACCGGATGGTTCGGGTTCAAGTTCTGTTTCGCTACAATTATCTCCTTTGGAAAAATGGTCGCGAATGAATTTTTCTACGTTTTTCTCTGTGTAAAATATTTTGTGGTGAATAGTTATGTAGGTCAAATCACCCGCAGAGCGGTAACGCTGTAAAGTACGTTTACTTACATTCAGCAGTTGGCACAAATCCTGATTATCCAGTAGCCGTTCGCCGTTCAATACATTATGCCGTCCGCTCATTATATCCATAAATTTATCCAGTCGGTCAAAACGTCCCATGAATTGCTGAAACCATTCCCGCATAAAATCTCTCAATCCTTCGTCCTCACTCATCGTTTACCTCCTTCCTGTTTATCGTTTTTTACCACTCGACCGGATAGTAGGCGTTTGACTTCTGCCAGCGTGTACCATGCTTTATTTCCCCTAATTGAATAGGTTATATTCCCGTTACTGCGTAATCGCTGCATGGTGCGGCGGCTCACTTGCAATATGGTTGCGGCTTCTTGATCGCTCACCCAAACTTCCGAAGGGTCGGGTTGCGGGGCAGATTTCTCTTTCGCCTGTTTTTTTATATCGGAATAAATACATTCGATTTTTCGTACCAGTCTTTTGTACGCTTCCGATTCTATCGTTATTACTTTCATATTTGCAACTTATTGATTCACTGCAAAGTTCGGGTGTTTCTCAATAGTCGCTAACGAGGTCGGTATGACTTTTCTTGAAAATATTTTCCAATTCGCTTGTTTATAGCGAATTAAAAATGTGTTTTCCGTCAAAAAGCGGAGTGAGAAAAGTTAGAAAAGGTCGGTATAATATGGATTATACGCTAAAACACCCAATTTTGACCTAAATTAGCATCAAAATCGGGCGTTCTATTAAAAATACCGACATCGGTATCGGTTATTTTCTTCCCATACGCCGTAGTAGGGCGTTTCTTAGTTTATCAAGAAATGGTGTAGGTGTATTCCGTATTTTCAGGTCATCGAAACTTCGTGAGAGGTTACGGTCTAACTGAATATTGAATACATTTTGAATATAGTCAAATAGCTGTGTTTGTGGCACTTTTCCGAATGTTCCCGCAAAGTCCCATGAGAAAATTTGTTCCTGTAATTCCGCCTTACTTCCCATCCATGTTATTTTGGTGGCAGGAAAACCGTTGGTGAAAATTTTAATCCCATTGTCTGTTAGCAGTTCTATTTCTTGCATTAAATATGCGGAAAGCATATCGTTGGCTAATATCTTTGACACTTTGAAATCGCAATTCGTGGAAAAATCAGAATCAAACTCGTGGTGGAATGTTTCGAGATATTGTTCCATATCAGGTTTATTTCGCAAGAAATAAAAAGCATCTAAATGAGAAGAGCAGGAACGGTAATATCGAATAAAGTCGAGCCGTTTGCAGTTATATTTGTTTATCCCCTCCAATATTTCACTTAGGTACTCTCGTTGCTTGTCAGTACCCGTAGGTCGATCCATTTCAATGTTATAAACTTTACGATAATATATCAAGCGGGAACATAATTTTGGTTTTACATCCTTGAAAAAGAATATTTCCTCTTCCTCATCTTTAAAATCGTATGAAAGAATAAATGTTTTTAACTGTTTGAATGCTTCGGTAAGGATGTGGGAAGCCTCCAAAGACTTCGTCATCATGCTGATTTCCGAGTATTCTATTTGCTCAATTTTTGTATCTATTTCTTTTTTAAGACAGGAAGTAAAATGTATCATACCGTATATTTAATCTTCTTCATGAAGTGATTTCAGGAAAGCACACAATGAGATTGCACCACCAATTAGTATAAGTGCTATTATTATTGATATGAGGGATAGTAAATATATCATTATCTTACCTTTTCCATCGTTTATGCGTCCATAGCCAGCCGTATGGCTCTTCTTTGATATTTTCAGTCAGTAAATCAACATATTTCTGGCTTATATCTCCTTCATTCGTAGATTCTGCTTCGGAGCATATGGGGATACACGTTACTTTATAATTTCCTTTTGATAGCTGTGTTATATGCAAGTAGATAACTGCCGACCCACTTATACGAGCCAACTTCTCCATGCCCGAAAAGAGATAGGTTTCCTGATTCAGCAACTCGAATTTATATTTTTCTTCTTTTATCCGGGGGCATTGGTCAGACAAAAACAAATAGACAGCAGAGGATGATTTTTGTTTCAGAATATGACGTATAACTGATTTGTCGGGTATCAGCTTCATACCGAACCGCGACCGGAGTTTAATCATCAATCTGTTCATTATGCCAGATCGCAGAGGTTTATAAACGGCATACATATCGTGGAGAAGTTTATAGGGTATAAAGTTCAGCATTTCCCAATTTCCACAATGCCCCAAACAAGCAATAACATTCCGTCCAGCGTTCATGTGCCTGTCTATAAGTTCCAAGTTTTCAAACGTTATCTTCTTATCAAGAACCCCTGCCGGAGCGGATATGCTTTTAAGTATTTCGGCAAAGTAGGCGGTAAAGCAGGCATAGAATTTTTTTACAACACAGCGAATTTCCCCGTATTTCATACCGGGAAAAGAACGTGAAATATTTTGAATCACAACTGCTTTCCTATATCCGATAACATGATAAGAGAGTAAAAATGTGAAAGAAGCCATTGCATACAGGAACGTCATCGGCAATAGACTTACGATATAGACAACACCATATAGGCTTCTGTATGCAATGGTTTGTAAAATTTGTTTCATTATTATTCCTTTATTTCAATAATTTTTTTCTTACCCAATCCCAATTTTCCCAACATCCTATCCATTAGATAATAAACCACTGGAACAACAATAAGCGTCAGGAACATAGAACTAATCAATCCTCCGATCATAACCCAAGCCAGACCGTTTTTCCATTCGGCTCCCGCTCCGGTTGCCAGTGCAATGGGAAGCATACCTATTACTGTTGCAGCCGTTGTCATCAGGATCGGACGGAATCGCTGGCGGGTTGCTTCAATCAATGCGGCTTTCAGTTCCATGCCTTTTTCTTTTGACTGATTAGTGAAATCGACTAAGATGATAGCATTTTTGGCGACAAGCCCTATGAGCGCCAATAAGCCCAGCAGGGTAAACAGGTTAAGGGTATCCATCGTTAGAGCCAAAGCGAGTAGCGCACCTATTATGGCAAGAGGAATAGAGATTAATACGACAAAGGGATATACGTAGTTATTGTATAATAATACCATGATGAGGTAAACCAACAGAATGGAAATGATGAGCGCTATTCCCATTGTGCCAAAACTTTCGTCCTGCATTTCAAGTTCGCCGCCGGGGATTATTGTTATGTTTTCCGGCAAATCGAGGGAGTTTATTATTTGGCTAATGTCCTGCCCGATGTCGCCGATGGGACGACCGCCGACCTGACAATTTAACGTTATGCAAGCACTACGGTTACGGCGTTCCAAAATACCTGGTGAATTGGTTTCTTCTATCCGTGCAAACTGTTTCAGTTTGACAGCTTCGCCGGAGGTATTTATGAATGTGAGATTTTCAATGTTCGCCGTACTCCTGCGATCAAAGTTGTCAAGGCGGATATTGATGTCGTATTCGTATTCGTTTTGCCTGAATTTTGCATCATTGTTCCCACTGAATGCGTTACCTAATGCCATACCCAACATTTCAAAAGGGAATCCTAATGCTGCCGTCTTTTCACGGTCGGGAATGATACTGATTTCGGGACTGCTTTCTTCGACTGATAACTTGGGATCTACTATTCCTTTTACGGATTTGATACTATGGAGAAGAAGATTGGCTGCCGTCCGCACGGAATCAATATGATGTCCGGTAATGTAATACTGTATCGGAGCTTCATCTATATTTCCCATCAGGTCGGTCGTTGCCACCCATATTTGCGCTTCGGGTATATGTTGTTGCAGAAAGAGTTTGGCTTCCCGTGAGAAATCGGAAGTTGAAATATTGCGCCGATTATGCGGAATCATCTTTACCCGCAAATCGGCTAAACGAGCTTGCGGTTGTCCGTTTTCTTCTGCGCCTACGGTAGTAAATACGGTTTCGACTAAGGAGCTGCTTCTCAAAATATTTTCCGCTTGGTAAGTGATTTGATTGGATTGTTCTATGGTAACATCGCGGGGCAGTTCCAACTTCATAACAAATTGTCCCTGATCGCCCATCGGAGCAAAATTACTCCCGATAAAACCGAACGCTATCAGGCTTACAGAACCTATCAAAGCCACAAGAGTAACTACCAACGTAATCAATTTATGCGACAAAGACCAACCTAAAAGACTTGAAAACCATTTGGCAATTCTCTCTATCCAGTTCTCAAAAGCATTAATGCCCCGTCCGATAAAGCCCTCACGGTTGAACTCGTTTATCTTTCCAAATCGGGAGTAAAGCAACGGTACTACGGTAAATGAAACTAACAGACTGAACAGTACCGCAATGGCGATAGTAACGGCAAATTGGCGGAATACATTGGCAATAATCCCCTGTGTCAGAGAAATGGGGATGAACACCACCACCAGCACCAGTGTAATAGAAACGATTGTACCGCCTATCTCACGAAGTCCATCGTATGCCGCCTGCATCCTGTTTTTCCCCATTTCCATGTGTCGGTGGATATTCTCGATAACGACAATGGCATCATCGACCAAAATGCCGACCACCAGCGTTATGCCTAACAGCGACATTAGGTTAAGGCTGAAACCAAATAGATACATGACGATGAACGTGGAAACGAGCGACAGCGGAATGGCGATGGAAACAATAATGGAATTTCGCACACTACACAAAAAGAGTAACATCGTAAAGGCTACCAGAATAATAGCTATTACAAGGTCGATCATCACGGAGTTGGAGGCTTCCAATGTAAATTCGGCATTATCAGCCGCTATCATAAAGTGTAAGCCGGAGACTTCGTATTCTGATTCTAAGGCATTCAGTATTCCCCGCGTTGTTTCGGATATTTCTACGGTATTGGCATCGGCAGAACGTTGTACTGTGATACCAATAGACGGTATTCCATTTATCCGGCTAAGGGTTTCGACTTCCTTATTTCCATCGTGTACGTCCGCAACATTCTTTACCTTTACGGCTGTTCCATCGGGCATATACTTCAATATCACATTCTCAATATCAGCAAGGCTGGTGTATTTCCCCTGTAAACGGATTTGCGTTTGTTTATTGTCGTTTTTTATTCTTCCGGTAGGGAAGTCAAGATTAGAGTTAATCAATACACTACTGATGTCGAGAATGGAAAGTCCATAAGCAGCCATTCTTTCTTCATTGATATTTACCTGTATTTCACGTTCATTTCCGCCGATGAGCGTAACTTGTGCAACTCCCGGTATTCTCTCCAATGCAGGTTTGATTTCGTGGTCGATGAGGTCATAAAATTCTGTTTCGCCCATATTTGCAACTGCTCCGATTGTCATAATGGGAATATCCGCCAGACTGAAATCATTGATGGACGGCTCTTTTACGCTTTCGGGTAGGTCGGCACGTATGGCATTTACTTTTCGCTGTGCATTTTGAAGGGCTTTATCCAAATCACTCCCAGCCTTTAACCGGATAGTTACCAAAGAGAAATTCTCTATCGAAGTAGAGGTAATCTCATCAATCCCTTCGATGGAAAAGACGGCATCTTCTATCTTTTTGGTTACAGAGTTTTCTACTTCGCTGGCTCCTGCTCCTGGATACATAGTACTGACGGAAATAACGTCAAACTCCATGCGGGGCATTAATTCCCTGTTAAGTCGTGTCAAAGAATAGACGCCGAAAAAAGCGAGTATGACAAACATCACGACAACGGTAGTCGGACGAGTGATTGACATTTTTATGATGTTCATGTTTTATAAGTTTAGAATGGATACCTCTATACCGTCAATCAAATTGATTTGTCCGCTTTTCACAATGGTATCATCGGGCGATATACCATCAGTTATTTCAATATATTCTCCGTCCGAAATGCCAACCTGTATGGCTACTTTATAGGCTTTAGAATCTCGTATCACAAACACATGAGGGGCTTTTAGTCCGCCGACAATAGCCTCCCGGCTTACTACGGGAGTATTGCGGTTATTCCCGTCCATATTAAAAATAGCAGCGGCGAACATGCCGGGCTTTAGTTGAGGATGATTTAATACTAATTCGACCGAATAATAGAATTGGTCGTTACTTTTAGGAGAAATAGCCTCGATTGTGCCTGTAAATGTGTTGCCGGGATATACGTCTGTCGTAATGGTCGCTTCCATGCCTACCTTTAGTTTCAATATTTCTTTCTCCGTTACGCCCACAACCATTTTCAACGCTTTATTATCCACAATATCAACGACACTGCTGCCTACGGAAAGTAACGTCCCTTCTTCGAAATAGTCTTTGTTAATGATGCCAGAAGCGGGGGACGTAATGGTAGTATGGCGCAGTTGGTCTTGTAAGTCGGTTATTCTGCTCTCAACAGTACGGAGGGTAATTTGGGCTTCTTCCAGTTCCCGTACCGTTACCGCACCAATGGAAGCCAGATTTTGGAAACGCTCCACATCTTTTTTCGCTTTCGCCAAATCCAATTCTGAGAGCCGCAGGTTTTCCCGTATTACGTTATTTTCAAGTTGTGCGATCACCGTTCCCCGGCCGACAACATCGCCTGCATTTTTGTATTTCTTTATCACAATACCCTGCGCCTTTGAATAAACAACCACCTCATTCTCCGAATCAATACGACCGTTTACGCTGATTTTTTCGCTTAAATCCACATATTGGGGTTCCTCAACCATAATGGGAACGACTGTATTTACGGTCAATGATAATTCAGCATTCCGGTCGATGGTCTGTTTATTATCGACCAGCTTCCACGCGATAAGACCGACAATGGAAACGGTTACTATAATTGGGGTTACTATTTTGGATTTCATTTTTAATTGTTGCTTAATAAATATTTAAGTGTGCCGCTTGCTTTCAGCAAATCTATTTCTGTCTTTTTGTAGCGGATAAGTTCTGTGGCATAGGCTATTTTCACTTCATGCAGAGAGGTTTCCGTTTCAAGGAGGTCTGTTATGCTCGCTAAACCTTCAGTGTATAATGCCATTGTCTGGGTATATACTTTCTCTGCCAGTTGCAAGTTCGCGGATTGCACTTGTACCAATTCATAGATTATCTCTAATTGATTTTTCGCATTCATGTAGTTGGCTGACAGGGTTTGCTGTGTTTCCCGAATATTCCAATCCAACCCTTGCAGTTGTGTTTGTTTTTGTCTTATCCGGCTTCGCTTGCCTAAGCCGTCAAAAATTGGAATCGTTAAACGAACCCCGACAATGGCAGAGCTATACCACGGCTCTTTTGTGAGATTCAGCCTGTTCGACTGGAATTGATACCCGGCTGTGGCGATAGCCGACAGGGTTGGCATATACTCCATTTTATGACTACGGATTTCAAGTTCCAACATTTCTTTTTGTTTATTCAGCACATCGAGTTCTATTCTGTTTTGTGGCTGTGAGTAGCCTCGAAGTTCGGATAGACCAATGTTTTGAACTTTCGAATCGTCCACATCAAAAGCATCTTCAATGGGAATACCGATCAGAATTTGCAGGTAATGTTTCTGCTGCAATATGGTATTATTTATATTTTTACCTCCTGCCCGTAAATTGGTTAGATTTACTTTGATGCGATTCAAATCGACTTCCCGCGTTACGTTTTCTTCCACCCGTTTTTCCATTAGCCGATAAAGCGAATCCTGCATGGATACCATATAATAGAGTTTATGTAGATTTAATTTTGTACAGATATAAAATTCCTGTTTTCCAGCTGATTGATTTTCAATGTCGGCAAATGAATTTACATATACTCTAATGAAGTTCGCGAATTACGTT
>JAISES010000078.1 GCA_031263965.1 Prevotella sp.
TATAGTAATCAAATTAAATAAAACAGTTTAACCAAGAGTAATATTTTTAGGAACCATGGAACATGATAGGAGGAGAGCATGAATAGCAGAGAACGGTTTTTTACAGCATTGAATCATAAGGAACCCGATCGGATTCCGCTTGATCTTGGCGCCGGGAAGGCGTGTAATTTCAATGTAAACTTTTATAAAGAACTGCTTAAATATTTTGGTATTGAAGAAGAGATAATTTTTGCGGAAAAGAGAAGCCAGACAATTATCGTTTCAGATACGATGTTAGAAAAATTGGAGTGTGATGTTCGTAAACCATATCCTTTTTTTAAAAAAGGGGCTTCCCCCAAGGAATGGGAAGATAAAGACTATTATTATATGAAAAATAATTTTGGCTCTACGATGAGGATGCCAAAGGTTGATGGACATTATTATGATGTGTGGAAAATGCCTCTTGCGGATGCCACCGAAGAAGAAGATGCTAATTATCAATGGCCTTCGGCTCCTGAAATACATCCTGATGGAGTAACCCGTGCGAAAAAGTACCAGGCCGCAGGTTATCCTGTAACCTTTGACCAGCACATGGGAAATGGTTTATTACAAAACGGTCCCCGGTTATATGGATACGAAAACTGGTTTTCCATGTTAATAGAAGAAGAAGACAGGGCAAACCGGAATCTTGATAAGCTTTTAGAATTAAAAATGAAGTTTTTTGATAATGTTATTGAAGCTTTCGGTGATGCGGTGGACGTTTTAGTTGAAAATGACGATTTGGGAACCCAGGTCGCTCCTTTTATTTCACTTGATATATTCCGTAAATACTTTAAACCGCGCTGGAAGATATTATTTGATCATATCAAGACAAAATCAAAGGCCAAGATAGAGTTTCACTCTGACGGAGCAATGTCTGTATTTATCCCGGATTTAATTGACGCAGGTGTCGATATCCTGAATCCCTTGCAGATTAGTTGTAAAGGTATGGATCCAGCGCGGATAAAAAAAGAATTTGGAAAAGATCTCTCGTTTTGGGGTGGCGGAGTCGAAACCCAGAGTGTTCTTCCCTTCGGAACTCCTGAAGAAGTCCGTGAAAACGTAAAACGTAATATTGAGGCACTGCGGAAAGACGGAGGTTTTATCTTTTCGACGGTTCATAATGTGCAGGAAGGCGTTCCCATTAAAAATTTTATAGCTATGTGGGAAACGTTTATTGAGAACAGAGATTATTGAAGGCATTGAATCAACAACCTCGCCCTGAAGGGGCGAGGTATGTTGTTCTTGTTCTCATAAGGTATTTATAGTCAGGGGTTTAATGCTTTTTAACCACCCTGGAGGCGGGGTATTGACCCCCTTTCTTTCGGTATGAATAAATCTGTTTAAAAGCCTCGTTGAGGCTTTCAGTTTTTTAGTTGGAGGCGTTTTATGAAACGTTTTATCGTAATTTTGCTGGCGATCTGTATTGCGGCGGCAGCCTTTGCAAAAGGAAGCACTCAAAGTTCAGAGGGCAAGACTTCTTCCGGTTTTCCCAATCGGCAGATTGAGATTCTCTGCCCGGGTAATCCGGGATCATCGACTGACATCGGCGTAAGGGTCATCGCTCCTTTGCTGGAGAAATACCTGGGGGTTCCTATCCAGATTATCAATGATTCGTCGGCCAATGGCGTGACAGTTTTATCAAGAATAGCCCTGACCGCAAGACCTGACGGTTATACCTGGGCTTATTGGTCCGCCAGCGCGATCGCAAGCAGAACCCTTGCAGGTGAACTACAGGGTAGAGTTGAGCCCCTTAGAGATTATGTAATTGTTGGCGGTAATTACAGAAATCCCCATGTTATGATAGCCAAGAAAGACGGACCTTATAAAAAAATTGATGATATTGTTAATTATGCCAAAACTAATCCGGGCGATGTTAGGTGGGGCCGAATGGGTCCTGTCAGCGTGGATACCTCTTATATTCAATATCTGGAACAAAAGGCCGGAATAAAAATCACTCCGCTTGAAGGTATGGAAAGTTTAGAGGGAATGGCCGCCATTATGGGTTCTCACATGGATATAAGTACTGACCATGTATCATCTTCTCTACAGATGTGGAAGGACGGCTCTATTGATATCATCGGCATTGGCGGTGATGAACGCAGGCCCGAATATCCTGAGATCCTCACATTTAGGGAACAGGGATACGATTTCCCGCTTCAGACTTCCGAGAATTATTTCTTTGGTTCGTCAAAAATTGACAAAGAAATTGTGGATTACTTTACGGCTGCGCTAAAAAAGGCAATTGATGATCCGGAATATAAGGAGATATGTCAAAAATTCAATTTGGATTACATATATATTCCGCCTGAAGAAGCAACACAAGTTGTCTTCAATGAGACAGATATCTGGAAACGTATTGTATCGAACTCGAACTAAAATTTGATGAAGAGCCTCTTACAAAACTGATGTTGTGTAAGGGGCTTTTCTTGCTGATAGAGGAAATTATGAGTATCCAGAGAATATTTTCGCTGTTCATTTGTATACTTGCTGTGTTTGGAGTCGTAGGGGCTCTGAAACTGCCTATGTTTAACGCCGATGGAAATATATATGAAGGAGTCGCCCCATTGGTATATTCCCTGGCTTAGTTTGTTTCCGGGGTTGTCCTGTTTTTTATGGATAAAACCGGAGAGAAATTCA
>JAISES010000079.1 GCA_031263965.1 Prevotella sp.
AAGACAGTAGCCGTAATACTCAGCATGAGATACGAAGATCCATAGTCAACTTTTGCCGAATTGTATCGTGACATCATAATAATCGCTGCGATACTGCCAATAATCGATGATAATATATATGCTTTCAGTAATGCCTTTTTTACGTTGACACCAGAGAATTCCGTAGCCCTTCTGTTACAACCAAGCATATGTATGTAAAGACCCCAAGGCGTTTTTTCCAGTAAAATCCACGTGACAAACGCAATAACGGCAAAAATGATCATTGATATTGGTATTCCTGCAAACTTTTCGTTGCCAAATACATAAAAACTTTCGTTAAAGCCTGAGATGGCTTTCCCATGCGTAAAATACAGGCCAATCCCTTGAAAGAGCGTCATGGTTCCAATCGTGACCAATATCGGAGACACTCCGACGTACGCTACAACCGCCCCATTGAAAAGACCACATATACTCGCCGAGAGAATAGCAACAATTATCGAAAAAATAATGATCACCCAATCGCTTAAGCCTGAACCGTTAAGTCCAGAAAGTGTGTACGCGGCTATAATACTCGACAACGCAGCGCAAGTCGCAATCGATAAATTAATGCCTCCTGTTATTATGACCACCATCATCGCGAGGGAGATAATCCCTATTTCAGGTATCTGAAAAGCTAGCGACTGCATGTTCCTCCATGATAAGAAATCGGAGGGAGACAGAACACCACAAATAATGAATTCAAGGGCGAATACCGCAACTAGCATCCATTCTTTTCTGTATTTTTCTAAATGACCGCTTCCAAATAATCTTTTTTTCATGTCGATTCGCCTTTTTCCTCTCAATCAATGTCAATCTTTTTCAATTTACTCTCTTCATATCGAACTCTGAGAGCATCTGAACTCGCGGCAATTACGATAATTACGCCAATGACTATCTGTTGCCAGAACGTTGGAATATGGAGCAATATTAATCCATTATTAATAATTGATAAGAAAATTACGCCCAAAATTGTTCCAAACAAGGTTCCATTGCCTCCCGCGATATTAACGCCCCCCAAAACCACGGCCGCGACTACAGTCAGCTCATAACCTGTAAATGCTTTTTGATCGACCTGTCTCATGATGGATGTGGAAACTACACCAGCCAAACCCGACAACAGGCCGGCATATGTATAAATAAACAAAATGGTTTTGTCCACGTTGTAGCCTATCCTTTGAGCGGATACGGGATTGCCGCCAATTGCGTAAATGGAGCGTCCAATTAGCGTATACTTCAGCACCACCCACGTAACAAAAACTACACCGGTTAATATCAACACTTGGACAGGTATGCCTGTTATGCCGCCTTGGGAAGTTTGCACTTCAAAGAATCTAAACTTACCAAAAGAAATGAATTCCTCGGGCAGATTATTTATCAGCATTCCTTTCATCCAAAGCCGCATAACGCCATTTGTGATAGTCATAGTTCCCAAAGTGGCGACAATCGGCGGTATTTTTATCTTCGCGATAATCACACCGTTGATCAACCCCAAGCACATGCCAACTAAACAACCAAGCAAAAAGGCTAAAAACACATTACTGGATACGTTAATTAAAAATTTACCCACCACCACCGTTACAAAAGCTATCGTAGCGCTTATGGATACATCTATACCGCCGGTAAGCACCGGCAAAAGCAAACCGATGGCGGTAATGCACAATACTAGGTTGCTTCTGATCAAATCCATAATATTGTCAATTCGCAGGAAAACCGGATTCCCTACCGAAATGATAACGCACAACACAATAAGCATGTACAACATTCCCATTTCTCTACTCTTAATTAATTTCCTCAAAGTAATCATTCCTTTATCGAATTCTTCGTAAATGTACACCCTTAATTGTTTATTATTGCTTTGTTCATGATCTCTTCCTGCGAGATGTCATTACCTTTGAAGACGCCTGCTATCCGTCCCCTGCGCATCACCATGATATTGTCGGATATAGCCAGTACCTCTGGAAGCTCAGAAGAAACCATCAGTATCGCAATACCCCTGGAGGCCAAATCCCTTAACAACTTATGTATTTCCTCCTTGGCCCCAACGTCAATACCGTTCGTTGGTTCGTCCACCATAAGCACCTTTGGCTCTGTTTCCAGCCATTTAGCAATGATAACGCGTTGTTGGTTGCCTCCTGATAATTGCTGCACTGACATTTCAGCATCAGGAGGTTTGATATTTAATACTTTTATCCACTTTTCGGCAATTTTCTTCTTTTTTTGAGTTTGTATCAAGGATAAAAAACCTACCAGTCGCTTTATATTAGGCAAGGCAACATTATCTTCAACCGATTGCCTGAGTATGAGACCTTCTGTTTGTCTGCTCTCAGGCACATAAGCGATACCCAGTTCCGAAGCGGTTTCGGTAGAACGGATTTGCATCTTCTCACCGTTCATGAAAATTTCACCCTCGTCTGGAATGCTGATTCCGTACAGCGCTTGCAATACTTCTGTTCTTCCAGCTCCGACCAATCCTGTGATTGTCAGTATCTCGCCTTTATGTAGTTTAAATGAAATATCTTTGAAATTACCCTTCTTGCACAAACCTTTAACTTCTATTATCGGCTCCGAAACCTCATTTGCTTTAAATTTTTCAAATCCGAGCTTACGCCCAACCATGATCGATATTAGAATATCATTGTCTATCTCGTTACTGTTGTACGTACCCATACTCTGTCCGTCCCTCAGAATAGTAAATCTGTCCGACACCTCGAATAATTCCTCTAACTTATGGCTTATGAACAGAATCGAAATGCTCTTCTGTTTTAAGTTTTTAACAATAGTTAATAATTGCTCCACTTCATTTTTAGACAAAGAAGAAGTTGGTTCATCCATAACGATCATTTTTATGTTATAGACCAATGCACGCGCAATAGCTACGAGTTGCTGTTTAGCAATCGACAAGGTGTCGAGCCTTGCGTCTATATCAATATCAATACCCAACTGCCCAATCGCGTTTCCAGCCGCTTTCCGCATTTTCTTCCAATTCAACAATCTATCGTTCATCTCAATATGTTGAGAAATAGCTATATTTTCCGCAACGGAGAGGTTTGGAAAAAGGCTGAAATCCTGATAAATAACGATAATTCCCTTATGCAAGGCTGTTATTGGCGTAAGAGTGGCAAACTCTTCCCCTCCTATCTCAATTGCCGAACCGGCATCCGGTTCGTATACTCCGGAAAGGATTTTAATCAGCGTAGATTTACCAGCGCCGTTTTCGCCAACTAACGCATGAACCTCGCCTTCTCTAACATCAAAGTTGATATTATCAAGAACTTTGACACCATAGAATGTTTTATTGATATTTTTTAATCTTACGAATGCACCTTGCTCCATTTTCTACACTCCTATACCATTTAAAACACATAATGGATTTCACGCATCCTACGCGTAACCAAAACTGACCCCAAGTCACGTACCACCAGCATAACCGAGAGCTTAATTTTGTGAACCGTTCAAAACGGTCTAAAACTTTGAACCGTCAAAGCGGCTAATAAGCTAATCTCCGTCTATGTTTATGATATAGGCATTGAGTAACTCTTCGTTTTTTACAAACCATCGCTACATATAACACACGATCTACCACTTCATGGCCTCCAAATACTTAGCTTTTTTTCTGTAACTATTCAGTCGTAATAAATGTATATGTTCAGAGCACCTACTATACCAACAGGTGTTCTATCCAAGTGAGGTTAAGTGGCGCATTATCTTGATATACGCCGATTGAGGAATTTGGCAATGACAGAGAATTACGTTGACAATTTAAAGTAAATTTTTGTTGGCAATCTTTGCTTCAACAACAAGCCGGGTGTTTGATAATGGCACTGCGTTAAGTAATAGTCTTGATTCAAACAAAATCGAACTTTTACTCATTGGGTGAAAATCTTCCTCCGCAAAAAATTATACTATTACCGGATTTAACAGTATTATTGAGAACCCAAACTTTGATTTGAGGCTTTGTTGGCAGTATTGACAGTTGCAGGAAAGTGAGATATGATTCCAGAACACCTGTTGGTATAATAGGTGTTGGGCAATTTCAGATCAGCATTCTACCTAATCGATTTAAATCATCTGTAATTTCCGCTGATTTTTACATCCTATTAACTTATATAACTGTTCAAGGGGAGGAATATACAATGAAACGTTCGGAGATCAACGCGAAAATAAAAGAGATGGAGCGCATGGCGGAGAAAATAGGGTTCAAACTCCCTCCGTTTCTGGGCTGGACGCCGGAAGAGTGGGCCGGGAAGGGGCG
>JAISES010000263.1 GCA_031263965.1 Prevotella sp.
CGTCCCAGCCCACGGCGCCGTCCCAGAGTAGCGACGTATCGTCCGTAAATTTATGTACGTTCCAGTAATTACGCTTTACGTCGTGATTGGCCCACATGATGTAAAATTGCATGTCGGAATGATTGCTTGCTTTCAGAAAACCGTCATTAAGAGCGCTTTCCAGGAAAGGGCCGCCGTCAAACCAATACCAGTCATACACAAAGAAGTTAACGCCATGATCGACAGCCATGTCAATCCATTTCTCCACAACCTTAGGATCATTATCCAAGCCGTAGCCATAAAGCGGCAGCCGGGGTTGGTAATGCCCGTCAAAACGAGGGTCGCCTTTTTTTATCACTTCCCACTCGCCAGTCTTTTCAGGCCAAAGCATATCGCCGAAACGTTCGTCGTGATGACATGACGGCCAGACGTATGCCGCCACATAATAGTTGCTTTTCTTCGCCGATTCCTGCCCGGAAACATTCGTTTTCTGAACACAGGAAACCAGGAAAGAACTCATACATATCCCTACCACCACTAATAGAGACAGCCTTTTCATTTGAATAGCATTTTTTAGTTTCATACGGATTAAAATTAAGGACACCCAATAATAAACAGATTGCCCTCAAAAAGTAATAAAATCATTTCGCCGAAATTCCTTTTATACATTATTTTTACTTTGCGCTTAAACCTACGGTGTTTTCTTAGCCCCCCATACAAGTGCTTTCTTTACCTCTTCTTTCAGCTTTCAGCCTGAAAAAAAAATACAGGTCTGACGAAAGTGAAAAAAAGGCTCACCTGCAAACTCCTGTGTTTGTAATTAGCTGAAAATCGTTTGCCGATATGAGATTTCTTTACGATTGCTTAGTCGTTTTCTGTTTCCGACATATGTCGTTAATATTTTCGATATATGTCAAAAATATTTTCGATATATATCAAAAATATTTCCGACATATATCGGCAAACAAATTGTTGTAAACGGTCAGAGAAAACGCATTATAATAAACGGATAAGACACTCGCTGCTGTACAAAATGGCATTGGCAATCCTCAGGAAGGACACAAGGAAGGCGCCTATCAACAGGAAAATCAAAATGGCCGGATGGGATAACAATTAACTTTGGGAATTGCTCACGATTTTATAATGCGTTTCCCCTGACTAAGCAATCGTAAAGAAATTTCATATCGGCAATTGATTTTCATCAAATTACAAACACAGGACTTTGCAGGTGAGCCGGCTGAAAGCTGAAAGAAGAAGTAAAAAAAGTACTTGTATGGGGAGATAATCCTCCCCTGACCACCCTGTCTGCTTATCCCGGACGCAAGGTTATCGTGTTCAGGGATGCTTGTACATTATTATTTGAAAAAACAGGCGTGAAAGTTTTGTAAAGAGATATAAAAAACGTAATTTGGCATCCTATTATAGAAATAAACAACACGTAACGAGTGGAATAGGCTCAATGGCTTTGAAATGGATATTGCAGGTGACAGCGGCTTCAGTAAATTATTTGTTAAACATCAACAAGGGTTTATCCGGTTTGCAAATTATTATGTCAGAGACAGGGCTGTTGCAGAAGATTTTGTAACTGATGCATGGCTCTATTTCTGGGAAAACAAACATAAGCTCCCCGAAGATACGAACATTCCCGCATACGTCTTGACAATCGTCAAAAACAAATGCCTGAGCTATTTACGCCATCTACAGATACAAGAACAGGTAATCTCCAAAATTCATTCCGATGCTCAATGGGAGATGGAGATCAGAATAGCCCGTCTTGATGATTGCGACCCGCATCAGATTTTCACCGGCGAGATTCAAGAATTGGTAAAAAAGAGCGTATCCAGCTTTTCCGAGCAGACAAAAACCATATTTAAGTTAAGCCGTAATGAATTGCTATCCGCTAAAGAGATTGCCGAAAAATTAGGCATATCTGTAAAAACGGTTGAATTTCATATTTCTAAAGCCATCAAAATCCTGCGGAAAGAATTAAAGGATTATTTTCGTTAGGGATAAACCCTTTTCATGCGCTATATTATTATAAGGTAAGTTTTATAAACGGATTTATAATGGATAGAAGCACACTGTATCGTTTTTTTGAAGGAAATTGCACGGAAGATGAAATCAAAGAAGTCAGAAATTGGATAGAAATATCTCCTGAAAACAAAAAGACTTTTTATCATGAAAGTTCCGTTTTCGATGCGGCAACTCTGTTGAGTAGTGGAGCTTTATCGTCGGATTGCCCCAAACGACCGATACGCATGCGCATATTAGCAAGAGAATTATTAAAAATAGCGGCTACTATATTCGTTATGCTGTCGTGCGTAGGTTTGTGGCAATACGCCGGAAAGCAGGGACAGGAGCAATCGATGAGTATAATCAATGTGCCGGCCGGAAAAAACGCAAACCTGGTTTTGCCCGATGGCACGAAAGTGTGGATGAATGCGCGCACGACTATCAAATATCCTTCTTCTTTCGGGAAAAATAAAAGAGATATTTTTCTGGATGGAGAAGCGTATTTTGAAGTTACATCCGATGAAAGCAAGCCTTTTATTGTACATGCTAAAGCGTATGACATTAATGTATTGGGTACAAAATTCAATGTCGACGCTTATTCATTTCGTCCCGATTTTGTCGTCTCGCTAATGGAAGGTTCGTTGAAAATCAAATCCGTAACAGACTCCGGTAGCCTGTTGCTCAAGCCCTCCCAACTGGCATATCTTGCAAATAATAAGATGCTGTCCGCTCCCATAACCGACTACAATCCTTATCGCTGGCGCGAAGGGCTTATCTGCTTCGACAATATATTGTTTCCCGAACTTATGAAACTATTTGAAAAGTATTATGATATAGATATATGTATAGAAAATAACTTGGTGAAAGACTATATCTGCACGGGGAAATTCAGGCAAACCGACGGTATTGATTATGCACTGAATATCTTAAAAAAAGACATTAATTTTAAATACAACCGGGAAGAAAACAGTAATATTATTCACATAAAATAGAATGCCTATGAATTGATACGGAAAAAAATCACAAAAAAGAAAAACCGGCAAATGTTGGAAGCATTTACCGGCAAAGTGGCTAACACATTAAATCACACGCGATAAATAAAATGTATTAACTAACACAACAAAGGTATGAAAATTTATTTCGAAAAAACGCATATCAGGCGACTAATACTACTTATGGGTACTATTATCCTGTTGTTTCTGTGTTATGGAAACCGTCTGATGGCCAATAACGGTAATTCCCAAAATATCAAGGTGACAATCAATGAGAAGAATATTCAATTGGAAAGATTGTTGAATGAGATAGAAAAACAGACGGATTATCTATTTATCTACAGTAAGGTAAATGTAGATGTAAGTCGCAAGGTTTCGGTAAATGTAACGGATAAATCCGTTCAGGAAGTGCTGGATCAGATATTGGACAACAGCCCCGTCCAATATATGGTGGAAGGAACTCATATTATTTTGTCTCGAAAAGAAGCGGACAATCGGCTACCCGCTCCGCAACAAAGTAATATATTCATTGGAGGCACTGTTGTCGACGAAAAAGGAGATGCGCTGATTGGGGCAAATGTTATAGAAAAAGGAGTTGTAGGCAATGGAGCAATAACAGACATTGACGGACATTTCAGCCTGACAGTCTCTCCGGGCGCTATTCTGGAAGTGTCTTATATCGGCTACCTCCCCAGGGAAATAACGATTGTTTCGGGAACGGCTAATTACCGGATCGTCATGACGGAAGACAGCAAGTCTTTGGAAGAAGTTGTGGTCGTTGGCTATGGCGTCCAGAAAAAGAAATTAGTGACCGGCGCAACGGTTCAGGTAAGCGGCGACGAAGTGTTGAGACAAAACAGAACCGAAATACTCGGCGCCCTCCAAGGCCAAACCCCCGGTGTGAATATTACACAATCATCAGGTATGCCGGGGGAAAGCTTTAAGGTAACCATTCGTGGTTTAGGAACTATCGGAAATGCTGCTCCGCTGTATGTGATAGATGGTATACCCGGAGGAGATATCAACAATCTGAATCCTTCCGATATTGAATCTATCGATGTATTGAAAGATGCGGCTTCTGCGGCTATTTATGGTGCACGTGCCGCTAATGGTGTTATCCTGGTAACCACCCGGCAGGGAAGATCTGGGAAAATACAATTTAACTATGATGGATACTATGGCTTTCAGAATGTTGCTAAAATGGTAGAACCATTGAATGCCCGACAATATATGGATATTATTAATGAAGCATTGATAAACAGTAATTCGGAGCCATATAATTTTGCCACAATAATCCCTGTTCAATATCAACAAATTCAAAACGGAACGTGGAATGGTACGAATTGGTTAAATGAAATTCGGAACAAAAATGCCCCCGTTCAAAATCACGCAGTCAATTTATTAGGAGGAACGGACTTTTCTAAATTCACAATGGGATTCACTTATTCAAGACAAGAAGCCATATTAGGTAAACCGGTAGCGTTAAAAAATGAACGTTATACCATACGTCTCAATTCTAACCATGTCCTTTTAAAGATAAAAGGTTTTGATGCTATTACAATTGGTGAAAACATGACCTATGGCTACAGGGAAAATATAGGTATTGCGGTTGGCGGGTTATATGGTAATGATTTTCGAGGTATGATAGCAGCTAATCCTTTACTGCCTGCATATGATAGTGAAGGTAATTATTATGATATGGCAGACAAAGAAGCCGATCAATGGAACTTAAATGCGGCTACAGGAAATCCGCTCGCATCTATGGTTTATGGAGGCGGAAACAACTTGAATAAAAACTATTTTTTAGGTGGAAATATTTATATAGAGGTCCAACCTGTTAATAATTTGAAATACAGAACGGTTTTCGGATACAGAATGGGAGCTTCAAGCTTTCGGAGTTATACTCCCGCCATTCGATTATCAGCATCCAGCGAATTACAGGATCGAACGACACAGAGGGCAAGTTCGAATCACAGATGGAGTTGGGAGAATACATTTAATTACGCACACAATATTAATGAAAATCACAATATAGATTATTTGCTTGGTATGTCTATGGAAAAATGGGGTATGGGTGAAAATCTAAGTGCCAGAAATGGAAATTCATTATTCCCTGGTATGTTTGATTATGCTTATATTGATAATTCGCCCGGCATTGTCTCCGGTGTGACTGAAGTTGGTGGAAATCCTGCATCTCAGGGAAGATTGCAATCTGTTTTTGGACGTGTCAACTACAATTATATGGAGAAATATATGCTTACTCTGATTATGCGGGGAGATGGTTCTTCTACCTTTGCACCAGGACACCGTTGGGGATATTTTCCTTCTGTTTCCGCCGGGTGGGTTGTGACGAATGAATCATTTATGGATGCAGCTTCCGGATGGATAGACTTTTTAAAACTTCGTGGTAGTTGGGGGCAAAACGGAAATTGTGATGTCGCCGCTTTTCAATATTTGTCAACCATTGCTTTTGGCAACAGACATTCTTATTTTTTCGGAACAGATAAACAGACAATAACCACAGGAGGATATCCGGATGTGCTTCCTAATCCCGATATTACATGGGAAACTTCCGAACAGTTAGATTTGGGATTCGATATGCGTTTCTTAAACTCTCGTTTGGGAGTGGTTTTCGACTGGTAT
Organism: Prevotella sp.; assembly: GCA_031263965.1. GTDB lineage: Bacteria > Bacteroidota > Bacteroidia > Bacteroidales > Dysgonomonadaceae > Dysgonomonas. Next base: position 5,628 of record JAISES010000263.1, read on the forward strand.
AATAAAATCACTAAAAACTGGTTGGTTCAAGCGCCTATTTTAGATTCTTTCGGAACCGGAGCTCCTTATATTAATGGAGGTGATATTAAGAATATTGGAGTTGAATTTGGTTTGACATGGAATGAACGAGTCAATAATGATTTTAAATATTCTTTAAATTTCAATATCAGTAAGAATAAAAATCAAGTCACTCGAATAGATAATAGCGAGGGTATTATACACGGAGATGCAAATGTGTTATTTGAAAGTTCTACGGAGATATATCGTGCGGAAGTTGGTTATCCGATTGGCTATTTTTGGGGTTATAAAACCGCTGGTATTTTCCAGAATCAGGAACAAATTGATAACACACCGGTAAAATTGCCGAATACGGTGCCGGGAGATGTTATTTTTGTAAATACGAATGGAGACGATGCTATTACCGATGAGGATAAAATAATGATTGGAGATCCGAATCCTGATGCTACGATAGGCTTTAATGCCAATTTTGAGTACAAAGGTTTTGATATGGGAATAACCATGATGGGAGCTTTCGGGCATCAAAATATAAGAGCCTATCGCGGTTGGGCTTCTAGTGCGTTGGGCAATTATACCGTAACAGATATGAATGAACGCTGGCATGGAGAAGGTACGTCTAATAAATATCCACGCATAACTTATGGAGCTCATCCAAATCGGCAATATATCTCCGATCTTTATATTGAAGACGCTGATTTTATGCGGATTCAAAACTTGACAATAGGTTATGACTTTAAAAAAATATTTCCTGCTATACCGTTCGGACAAGCTCGTTTGTATATTACAGCACAAAACTTATACACATTTACATCTTATAAAGGAATGGACCCTGAAGTGGGATTTGGACAACAAAATTGGGCCTCCGGTATGGATATAGGTTTTTATCCGAGCCCAAGAACTATTTTAGCAGGCATCAATTTAAAATTTTAAAGAATGTATGATTATGAAGAAAGTAATATTTGTATTCGTTGCAATTTCTATATTTCTAAGTTGTAGTGATTTCCTGGATACAGAAAACTACACTAAGAAAACTTCCGCCAATTTTCCAAGAACAGTGCCAGACGCAGATCAAGTACTGGCTGGTATATATAATGGATTCAATCTGGAATCTACCGATTTTACAACGTCTGGTTTTTTACTTGCAGAGGTAGCCTCAGATGATCGATTTGGTGGCGGAGGGAGGAATGATCGTTCATGGCAGGCTTATGACAAATTGATGAACTATGGTCCCGATATGTTGGCTTCTTATTGGAAAAACCGCTATTCAGCGATTTATCGTGCAAATTATGCCATTGAAAATCTTGACAAAGTTGCATGGAATAATGAAACCCAGCGTAATCAATATGTCGGAGAAGCCTATTTCCTTCGGGCATACTTTTATTTTACCTTGCTTCAGATTTTTGGAGAAGTCCCATTAACGATAACGACACTCCCGGAAAATCTTCCGAAATCATCCGCACATGAGGCATATATGCAGATTGCATCTGATTTAAAACAAGCTATTGATATAATGCCATCCAATCCTTATAATTCTGTTGTATCAGGACATGCGACTAAATGGGCGGCGGAAGCTTTGATGAGCAGGATGTTTCTGTTTTACACAGGTTACTATCAACAGAGCGAGTTGCCATTGTTGGGGGGTAGCAGTGTTACAAAAAGTCAAGTTATCAATTGGTTGGAAGATTGTATTGCTAATAGCGGCCACTCTTTAATATCGGACTATCGTAATATCTGGCCTTATACTAATTCTGCTACTGCACAGGATTACGAGTATGTAAAAGTAAATAACCTGGCATGGGAAGGTGATGGTAATAAAGAAACTGTTTTTGCAGCAAAATTTTCTACTATAGGAGGTAGTGCTTTGATGGGGTTTGGCAATCGTTTTGCATTACTTTTTGGTCCCCGTACCGGCAATGGCCAGGCGAATACTTTTCCGTTTGCCCGTGGATGGGGGGCTGGTCCTGTAAATCCGAATTTTTGGAAAGATTGGATGGCTGCCGAACCAAACGATGTTCGACGTGAAGGGTCTATTATCGACGTGGTAAATGAATATCCAAATCCGGAAGATGACCCAATGGGACAAACCGGAATAGGTTTTAAATGGGGAGCTGACACTCAAATGGAAGAAGCCGGATATTGGCCTAAGAAAAATATTGGCATAACCGCTTACAAAGATGGCGCTTTGCAATTATCTTATTCTTTCGTTCTGGATGGATATTCCGGTAATTGGCAATATAGTTATTTGCAAGATTTTATTATAATCCGTTTCGCTGATGTATTGCTAATGCATTCGGAACTGGCGGAAACTACGACAGGAATTAATCTGGTACGTGAACGTGCAAAATTATCGCCTGTCACCGGTTATTCTTTGCAAGCATTGAAGCAGGAACGTCGTTTTGAATTATGTTTCGAAGGGCAACGGTATTATGATTTGATGCGTTGGGGTGATGCAGCAGATGCATTAGAAAGTCAAATAGGAGTGTCAATTGTAAATAATCTGAATCAGATGCAAATGAAAGCTTTTGGTGGCGGTTACAAAGCACGTTATCTGGCTACAGGCGGATTTTATCCTATTCCTAAGACTCAACTTGATTTGTCAAATGGAGTGCTTATTCAAAACAAGGGATGGGGAAATCCTGAAAATGAATACCCGGGGTGGTAATATATAATTCGTATTAGATGTATTATTTATTAAATGGTTAACTTATAATGGAAAAAAAAACAAACAAAAAAGAAGCACCGAAGATAGACCGGCGCACATTTATCTCGGCAGGAGTAGGCCTTGGTGTTTTTTCAATAATACCCGACAGGGTGTTTGCTGCAAAAAAAATGGGATTAGTTCCGCCAAGTGATAAAATCACTATGGTGCATATCGGATGTGGCACTCAGGGACATTCTGAACTGGAAGCTTTATTGCATGCGCCTGCTATTGAAATAGTGGGAGTGGCGGATCCTAATCGCGAAAGTTATAATTATATTTATTGGAGTGAGAATGGCCTGCGAGACAGGCTACGTAGAATAACAGGAGATAATAAATGGAAAGAAGGCGTTAAAGGGATACCGGGTGGACGTAATATAATGAAAGAAGTCGTGGAAGCGTACTATAAAAGAACTCGTCCGGGCTATAAAGGTACAGTTGCGGCGGAAGAAGACTATCGGGTATTATTAGATAAGATGAAAGATGTTGATGCCGTAAAAATCATGTCGCCGGACCATTTACACGCATATCAGGCGATTGACTGCCTTAAACGCGGTAAGCATATTATTATGCATAAACCGTTAGGAAATAAAATGACGGAAGCCATGAAAGTAGTCGATCTTGCTAAATCGTTGCCTCTTTCTACTCATATGATGGCTTATAATTCTTCTTTCGGAAATGGGAACATGGATCAAATCAAGAAATGGATTGATGCAGGCGCTATCGGCAAACTACAGGAAATCCATAGCTGGACAAATCGCCCTGTATGGCCTCAATATCCGATCATCCCGACAGATAAACCCGCTATTCCTGATGGTTTTAATTGGGACCTCTATCTTGGCCCGGCTGAATGGCGTGACTATCACCCTCAATATACTTTTTGTACTTTCCGCGGATGGTATGAGTTTGGAGCCGGAGCTATAGCCGATATGGGTTATTACGGACTTTGGTCGGTATTTACTGCATTAGGTCTGGACTCCGCCAGATCAGCCGGCACTCGTTTTTCACGGGTAATTCAACTCAATGATCGAAATGGCAGTACGGTTCCCTCAACGATGATCAATGATTATTCTTATCCGATGGCTGCTGCATATCGTTTTGAAGTACCTTACAAAAATGGTTCGGGAGAAATAGTTTTTCAATGGCATGATGGGGGCATGAAACCTCAACGTCCTAATGGTTATAAAGATGATGATTTACCTATCGAAGGTATGATGTTTGTTGGCGACGAAGATACAATCGTTTCCGGCTTTAATCGACAAGACCCTTTCATTGTAGGTAAAGAACGTGCCGCAAAATATGCCGACGTAAAAGGTTATCCGATGAAGAATCCTCCTTCGGAAGCATTACCGGATGGCACTTTGCGCTGGGTACAAATGTGGATTGACGGCTGCAAAGGTAAAGGTAAAGGAGCTGGTTCATTTGAATTGGCAAAGGAAGTGAACGAAACGTTTAATCTCGGGTCGGTATCCCTGATGTGTAATGGCAAAAAACTGGAATATAATTCTCAGACACGCACTATTACAAATGATGCCGAAGCCAATAAATTGCTTACCCGTAAAGTTCGCAAAGGTTGGGAAATATAATCATCAAAAAACAATATGCTTTATGACAACAAGACGTAATTTTCTTCGTAATTCAGCTTTGTGTGCGGCAGCAATGGCTACCGCCCCGGCAGCTACAATACTGACTTCAAGTGCAGCAACAACAGTTAACAGAGAGGTTTTTAAACCTCTTCGTTTGTCTGTTCTTTCATACTCTTTCAAAGGATTATTTGATGCTAAGATGATGGATATTTTTCATTATATTGAGACCTGTAAATATCGCTACGGCTTAGATGCTGCTGATATGTGGGCAGAGATGTTTACCAGCACCGATGACGAGTTTATTCGAAAAATACATTCTGTATTGGAAGATGAACAACTGGTTATACCCAACATTGCGGTTGATGGCGCTCATATTATGGCTTCGGGAGATGAAGACCCCAACCAGTTACGTGCTAAACAAGACTTATTTATGAGCATCGCTAAGAGACTTGGCATAGGATTTCTCCGTTTAGATGCAGGCCCGGTTATGCGTAATGATAGAAAAGAAGAAGATGGGTGGACTAACCAGGAGTTTGATTTTATTGTAAAGCGTTACAAAGAACTGGCTCAAATCGCGTACGATAACGGATTTAAGGTCGGAGCAGAAAATCACTGGGGACCCGAACGTCATTGGATTCACATGGAAAAGCTCATTAAAGCCGTAGATCATCCGGGATTTGGTATTTGCGTGCACTTTGGCAGTTGGCGTGGTACACCGGAAGAAAACATTGCAGCGGAAAAATCTTCTGCTCCGTGGATAGCTCATACTCATATTCCGTGGGATGTATGTGAAAGTCCGGATTTACCTAAAAGATTATCTGTTCTACATGATCTGGATTATCAGGGATACTACAGTGTTGAACATCATTCTCAACAAAATGAATACAATCTGGTGGGTGTACAATTGGATAAAGTGAAAGCTGTTTTAACCAGTTGGAATCATGGTCGCGATGGGAATCTTAATCCTCCCCGGCAAAGGGACTCTGCAAGACTTAATCCATGGTAAAAAATTAGCTGCCGGATAGTTTTTATGTTTTAAATAGTTTAACTTTACAGGCTCTCCCGATCCTATATCCCGGATTTGGGGTAGCCTGTATAAATGAAATATAC
>JAISES010000338.1 GCA_031263965.1 Prevotella sp.
GATGTTTTACAAAAAACGGCATTCCATTTAAATGCTATTCAAACACCTCCTTTGGCAGAGATTACCCTGTTGGGTTACTATTGCCAAATAGTAAAGGAAAACTGTCTGTATTTCAAAGAAGTATCCTCCTGTTTGGTTGCCGGTGCATTCTTTTTCGAAGAAAAAAGTGGTCGATACGGTGTTGTCTTTGGGTTTGCATTTTATAAGCAGGCTTCGCGATGATGCAGTATTACAATACATTTATCGCGGTGAGCCTACGGGCAAAAAAGGAAGGCCGAAAAAATTTGAGGGGAAAGTAAACCCTTACGAACCGGATATGGGTTATTTTTCTGAAACAGTATCAACCGATGAATTGAAAGTTTATTCCGCAATTGTTTACAGCAAAGCATTTGAAAGAGAAATAAATCTAGCCGTGGCTGTTTTTTATAAAGACGGTAAAGAAATGGCCCGCAAACTTTATTTTTCAACGGATTTAGATATGGCGGCTGAAAAAATGGTCCGCTATTACCGCTCCCGTTTTCAAATTGAGTTCCTTGACAGGGATGCAAAGCAATATTGCGGCTTGGCTCATTGCCAGGCATGCAGTGAAAACAAACTGAATTTTCATTTTAATGCAGCATTGACCGCCGTCAATTTAGCTAAAATTGAGTGGTTGAACTCCGGAGAAAATAAAAATGTACAATTCTCAATGTCTGATTACAAAACAAAAACAGACCGACATTCTATTGAATATCAGCCTGTTTATTTTCAGGGAGTGCGCATGAAGGGACTCGAACCCCCACGACCGTAGGTCACTGCCACCTGAAGACAGCGCGGCTACCATTACGCCACATGCGCCTTTTTCGAGCGAAAGATGGGACTCAAACCCTTATTCGCTATATTATTGAAAATTAATATTTTACTAAACCGACTTATAGACTAAGTCTCTTTTTCCCGTCTTAAATTGCCCAACAAGTGTCCTCCGGCAACTCGCTTTTCTTTTCGGATTCAAAAGTAATCTCTTTTTTTTAATTATACAAGTTTCAATGTCAGATTTCCATGGCAAACGCATGAAAAGCTATTAAGGAATTAAGTTTAGCATATTCGTTTTGTTTTAAATGAGGACGTACCTTTTGACACGCCTATTTATTAGAGTTTATATTTAATAGAGTATTATCATATTGGTTTACAGGCATTCACAGTATATATTTTTAACCACGGAGCCACACAGAGTTTATTTTCACGGAGTTACACTGTGTACTCTGTGATTTTTTTACTCTGTGAAACTCCGTGGTTAATTTGCTATAAATGACAGCCATATACATTTATTCTATATAATGTTTATTGTATAATTACTCAATAACAAATCCGGCCGACTTCAAATCATCCCAATAAGCGGGATATGATTTGGTAACCACTCTTGGGTCGGCTATTGTTATTGCTCCTGATTTTATCGCTGCCGGTGCAAAGGCCATTGCCATGCGATGATCTTTGTAAGTTCTTATTATTGGGGTTTCTTCCGGCAGACAACGCTCACCATTCCACTCCAAAATACTATTTTCGCTGTCATAGATGAGGTAGCCGAGTTTTTTCATTTCATTTTTCAGAGCCTCTATCCTGTCTGTTTCTTTTATTTTCAAGCTTTGCAGACCTGTAAACAGAAACGGGATATTCATCATACAGCAGGTTACAACAAATGTCTGTGCCAAATCGGGTTCATTGACAAAGTTATGAAACATTTTTTTTGTAACCCTATTCGTTTTAGTCAATATTACGCCTGTTTCTGTGAACTCTGTCGCAATTCCCAGATCGGTAAAGAGTTCAGCTACTTTAGAATCCCCTTGCATACTGTCCTTAAATAAGCCTGTCAATTGAATATGGGCTTTATCTGCCAAAGCAGCCATAGCATACCAATATGAAGCTGCGGACCAGTCCGATTCTACAATATAGTGTACGGGCTTATATTCTTCATAATGTATTCTTATAGTATCGCCTTCCCAATGCGTCTTTACCCCAAACTGTGCCATCATACCCAAGGTCAGCTTAATATATGGTACGGAGATAATTTCACCTTCAAGATGTATAGTCAGTCCTCTGCTCATGGTAGGCGCAATCATTAACAAAGCGGAAATAAACTGGGAACTGACATCACCCGACAAGTAAATTTCTCCACCATCAATAGCTGTACCCTTTATTTTTAAAGGAGGATACCCTACTTTTCCTAAGTATTGTATGCGCGCGCCTAAAGAGATCAACGCATCTACCAAAATATGGATAGGACGCTCCTGCATCCGTTCGGTACCGGTAATGATCCAATCCCCGGGGGCAATAGTCAAAAATGCAGTAAGAAAACGCATCGATGTTCCGGCGGCTTTTACATCTATCAGATTGCTTCCCGAGGTAAAAGCTTCTACCATGACGGCCGTATCGTCGCAATCAGACAAATTTTCTATATCGAAAGGGCTTAGACTTAGAACATTCAGTATAAGAGCCCTGTTGCTTATACTTTTCGATGGCGGAAGTTTTATCTTTGAATCGAATAATACAGGCGCCGTTATTTTATATTGCATAGATAGATTCTTTAAACTTGCACGAAAGTAAATAAAAACCTATAAAGAACTCAAGGCTTAAACATAGATTAAGAAACTTCTATGAATTAAAACACTTAGAAACTGTTAAATTATCCGGTATTACGCATTCCGGCTGCAATACCTGAAATAGTTATCATCAAGGCCAGTTCCAGTTCGTGAGAATGTTCCCCTTCCGCTCTGGTACGGTGAAGCAACTCCACCTGCAAGAGGTTTAAAGGATTCGTATAAATATTACGCATCGCAATATTTTCAGCTATTTCAGGTAGTCCTTCCATTAAATATTCATCTTGAGATATTTGTAGAACGGTATTAATATCCTTTTCAAGCTGTTCTCTTATCTTCTGTCCCAGTCCCAGCAGATCTTTCTGTACAAGTCTTTCATCATAATACCGGGACATGCGAAGGTCTGCTTTTGCATACACCATTTCGAGCATGCTTATGCGAGTGCCGAAAAAAGGCCAATCCTTATACATAGATTTCAGCACATCCATCTTACTGTTATCGATGGCCTGTTGCAAAGCTTCTCCTGCGCCAAGCCATGCCGGCAACATGATCCGGTTTTGAGTCCAGCCGAATATCCAGGGAATAGCACGTAAAGTTTCAATTCCTCCGGTCGGACGCCGTTTTGCAGGACGCGACCCAAGAGGCAAACGGGCTAATTCGGCCTCAGGTGTTGCCTGGTAAAAATACGGGATAAAATCAGGGTTGCGGTGTACCAGGTCCTGATATATATTGCAGGATATATCCGAAAGACTATCCATCAAATCGCGCCATTCTTGTTTAGGAGCAGGAGGAGGGAGCAAGTTTGCTTCCAGTATGGCATCGGCATACAACGACATTGTCCTGATAGCCGGATCCGGTAATCCAAGTTTGAATCGTATCATTTCGCCTTGTTCCGTCACACGCAAACCATCTTTCAATGAACCGGGGGGTTGGGAAAACAAAGCCACTTTAGCCGGACCCCCGCCACGTCCGACAGTACCGCCGCGTCCATGAAATAATGTAAGCGCAATTCCTGCATCCCTGCATGTTTTGATCAGAGCTTCCTGAGCGCGGTACTGAGCCCATCCGGCAGCCAGAGAACCTGCGTCTTTTGCCGAATCGGAATACCCGATCATTATCATTTGTTTATTCTCTATCACGCCCCGGTACCAACTTATACTAAACAACTGTTGCATAATACGATTTGCATTATTCAGGTCATTCAGAGTTTCGAACAAAGGGGTTATTGGCAATATATATGGACATTCGGCTTCTTTCAGTAACAAATATACTGCAAGAATATCAGAAGGGGTACGTGTCATAGATATGACATAGGCCGGTATCACTCCTGCCGGAGTTTCGGCTATCACGCGGCAAGTTTCCAACACCTCTTTGGTCTGTGGACTGGGATTCCAATTATTAGGGACAAGCGGCCGTTTGGAGTTAAGCTCCTTGATAAGGAATGCCTGTTTGTCTTCTTCCGACCATGTTTCATAATCTCCCAATCCCAGATATTTGGTGATTTCAGACAATGTTTCCGTATGTATCGTACTTTCCTGACGGATATCCAACTGGGTTAAAGTCAGGCCAAAACAACGTACCCTGCGCAATGTATCCAATAACTTATCATTCGCTATGATCTCCATTTTGCAGGCAACCAGTGATTTATAGCATTCATGCAAAGGTGTCCACAACTGATCGTTATGAATCAGTATATCTTCATCCAATTCACTATTTTTACCTTCTATTTTTTCATCCAGATACGTTATTGTTTTACGGAGTTGCGCCCGCAGTTTCTTCATCAATTCGCGATAAGGTTCCTGTACTTCATAGTTCTTAATATAGTCTCTAAATTCAGAGGTACATGTAGCCATGGAAAGCTCTTTTACCAACACTTCTATATCGGACAAAAACATTTTTGCAGCTCTTCTGCGACTGTCCAAAAGGACATCATGCGTCACTTTAGCTGTCACATTCGGGTTACCATCGCGGTCACCTCCCATCCATGAAGAAAAATGAATAGGGCGCGCATCTACAGGGAACTTGTATGGCAATACACTGTTTATTTGTTCGTCAAGTTCGCGCAAATAGGCAGGAACAGCGACCCAAAGACTATTTTCGACTACTTCATATCCCCATTTTGCTTCTTCATTGGGTGTAGGGCGATTCTGCCTGATTTCGTCAGTATACCAATATTGAGCAATCAGTTGCCTTAATCTTTGTATAATCTGGACTCTTTGATATTCAGCCAAATCGTCATGATCAAGTAAAGCTAAACAATGATCAACCTGATTGAGATTGTTGATCAGAGACCGGCGGTTTATTTCGGTAGGATGGGCCGTCAATACCAGATCCATCGAAATATTCTCAATTTCATTTATTATCTGATCGTCTCTCAGATTGGCAGCTTTTAATTTCCGGTATATTCCGGAAAAATTTACAGGATTTTCAGACCCGTGCGCATGAGGCGAAACACTATTATATTGCTCGGCCGTATTTGTCAGATTCAAAAACTGATTGAAAGAACGGGCTACAGGCAAAAATTCTTCATCCTTAAGATTCTGCAATGCTTCCACCAATAACTTATGAGCTTCGATATCGCCTGAATGCGATGCTTTTGATAATCTACGGATAGTTTCAACGAGGTCTACCATATCTTGCCCTTTGGCATCGCTAATAGTTCGCCCAAGCATATCGCCAAGCAACTTGATATTGGCATGCATCAATGATTGTTGCATTTTATTCATTCTTTTATTTTTATTCGTGTTTATTCGCTATAAATAAACGTCAGACATAATTCAAAAGTTGTTTTTATAAGAAATATTAAGAAACTGTTTGAATTTTATCGAAAAATATTATTATAGGATTTGACAAAAACTTCGTAGCAATTTTTTTATGCTCTTTTCAGCGTATTTCATCCTTTTTCCTTTTGGTTTAGCCTGCTAAACCTGCAAGCAAAAAGAACAAAATCCATATGAAAACACCTATAAAAAAAATTTGCTATACAATTTATACTCAAAAAGAAACGGATTGCGAATTAATCAATCTAAAATTTAGAGTAAGCAGGGTCTCTAACTCCGGTTTATATTGTTCTATATTTTCAAAAAAATGGTGAATCGCTTCTC
>JAISES010000389.1 GCA_031263965.1 Prevotella sp.
TGGGACTGATAATATCTATCTTCATATGAAAAAACTGATAGCAGCGATCAGCATAGCTGCAACATTTTGGTTTGTGATGTTCTCACCGTGGACAAATCCACATATCAATTTCTGGTATGTGATGGCTTTGGCTGCCGGAGTATTAGCATTACTAAGCTTTACATTCAGGAAAGACTGGAAATCGCAGTTCTCTTTCAATGTAAAAGATGTCGCGTTAGGTATCGGTTCTGCTGTTGTATTATGGGGAGTGTTTTATCTGGGAAATGAAATATCCGGATTGCTTTTCGATTTTGCCCATCCGCAAGTAGGCGATGTTTATGCCATGAAAGACGGGCAAAACCAACTTTTTCTTGCACTGGCTTTGTTATTCTGGATTGGTCCTGCCGAAGAATTTTTTTGGCGAGGCTATGTTCAGAGGACACTGGCCGAGAGCAAACTCGGAGACATGAAAGCATTTATTATTACAACGCTTATCTATGCCCTGGTGCATATTTGGGCTTTCAATTTTATGCTATTCATGGCCGCTCTTTTCTGCGGGGTATTCTGGGGATTCGTTTATATGAAAAACAGAAATTTACTTACAGTGCTCATATCTCATGCCATATGGGATGTAGCCGTTTTCATTTTATTTCCTGTTTCGTAAATAATCAAACAACAAAAATATGAAACCAAATTTCAAAAACATCGACATTAACAGTTCCGGTTTTGTTGCTTCAAATGCAGCAAAATGGGCTGCTGATAATGGTATCGAAGCTAACTGGGCAACACCTGAGTTGATTCAGGTTAAGCCTGTTTATACAAAAGAAGACCTGGAAGGAATGGAGCACCTCAACTATGCTTCGGGTATCCCTCCGTTCTTGCGCGGGCCATATTCCGGTATGTACGCTATGCGCCCCTGGACAATCCGTCAGTATGCAGGGTTCTCTACTGCTGCCGAATCCAATGCATTCTACCGCCGCAACCTTGCATCAGGACAAAAAGGCCTTTCCGTAGCATTCGACCTTGCCACACACCGTGGATACGATGCCGACCATCCACGTGTAGTGGGTGATGTGGGTAAAGCCGGGGTGTCTATCTGCTCGGTAGAAGATATGAAGATTCTGTTCGAAGGTATTCCATTGAATCAGATGTCTGTATCCATGACAATGAACGGCGCCGTGCTTCCTGTGCTTGCATTCTATATCAATGCAGGACTGGAACAAGGAGCCAAGCTGGAAGAAATGGCCGGAACAATTCAGAATGATATTTTGAAAGAATTCATGGTGCGTAATACTTATATCTATCCGCCTGAATTCTCCATGAAAATTATAGCCGACATCTTTGAGTTCACATCTCAGAAGATGCCTAAATTCAACTCAATCTCTATTTCAGGTTATCACATGCAGGAAGCCGGTGCTACTGCCGACATTGAGTTGGCATATACGCTTGCCGATGGTATGGAATATCTGAAAGCGGGTATCGATGCCGGTATCGACGTAGATGCATTCGCACCTCGCTTGTCATTCTTCTGGGCTATCGGCATGAACCACTTTATGGAGATCGCAAAAATGCGTGCAGGACGTTTGTTGTGGGCAAAGATAGTTAAAAGCTTCGGAGCAAAAAATCCTAAGTCTCTTGCGCTTCGTACTCACTCTCAGACATCGGGGTGGTCATTGACCGAACAAGATCCGTTCAACAACGTAGGTCGTACTTGTATCGAAGCTATGGCTTCAGCTCTTGGGCACACCCAATCTCTTCATACCAATGCGTTGGATGAAGCTATCGCGCTGCCTACCGATTTCTCTGCGCGTATTGCGCGTAATACTCAGATTTATATTCAGGAGGAAACTCAAATCTGTAAAGAAATCGATCCTTGGGCAGGTTCTTACTATGTGGAAACACTTACTAACGAGCTTGTTCACAAAGCATGGGAACATATTCAGGAAATACAAAAGCTTGGCGGTATGGCTAAAGCTATCGAAACCGGCCTTCCCAAGATGCGTATCGAGGAAGCGGCGGCACGTACTCAAGCTAGAATCGACTCCGGAGCCCAAACTATTGTAGGTATTAATAAGTACCGTCTTGAAAAAGAAGATCCAATCGATATTCTGGATGTGGATAATACAGAAGTTCGCCGTCAGCAAATCGAACGGTTGAATGACTTGAAGTCCAAGCGTGACAACGAAGCTGTGAAAAAAGCTCTGGAAGCTATCACCGAATGTGTTAAAACAAAGAAAGGCAACTTACTCGAACTTGCAGTAGAAGCTGCACGTGTACGTGCTACACTGGGAGAAATCTCCGATGCATGCGAGGTAATTGTTGGCCGTTACAAAGCAATAATCAGAACAATATCAGGTGTGTATTCATCAGAAACAAAGAAAGACCCTACATTCTTGAAAGCTCAGGAGCTTGTAGAAGAATTTGCGAAGAAAGAAGGCCGTCAGCCTCGTATTATGATCGCTAAAATGGGACAGGACGGACACGACCGTGGAGCTAAGGTTGTAGCAACAGGTTATGCCGACTGTGGATTTGATGTGGATATGGGACCTCTGTTCCAGACTCCGGAAGAAGCTGCCCGTCAAGCTGTAGAAAACGATGTGAATGTACTGGGTGTATCGTCTCTTGCTGCCGGGCACAAAACTCTTGTGCCTCAGGTAATAGCCGAACTGAAAAAGCTTGGACGTGAAGATATCATCGTTATTGCCGGAGGCGTAATACCTGCGCAGGATTATGATTTCTTGTACCAGTCGGGTGTTGCAGCTATCTTTGGTCCGGGAACCTCGGTTACTAAGGCAGCCGTGCAGATGTTGGAAATATTATTAGCAGATTAAGAAACTGTTTCTAATACTGAGTATAATAGTAAAAGCCACTCGGAATGGGTGGCTTTTGCTTTATCTTGTCTGATCCTGTATCCTTATAAATTGATACAAAACATCTACTTATAGCTTCCTTTTCTTATATTTTCAGGGATTGCTTTATTCGCTTTCAACAGCTTCAATCCCTCTAAAATCACCTTATCGTCCCGTTGGAACAACGGATAGAAACCATCGTCTCCAAAAAAGTTCCGGACAATGAATGCTTCCAGTTGATTAGCCATCAACCTTCTGGCTTCTTCTATCAAATAGGGCTGACGACGGATACCCTTAGAATAGGCATATTCTACAAAATTATCGACAAGGGGCTGGTTCGTAAGAAATTTTGCCATTTCCTGCCATGTTTTAAAACTGTTCAGCTTAGTTCTGTTATTTTCCGTAAACACATAAGCATATTCCCTCAATAATCTGTTGGCCACTCTTATATAATATGAGTTTACTCCTGCCGTATCACGCGGAACAAATATATCAGCCAAAATACCATCATTCCCATAGACAGGACGTCCTCCCAATGTATGGAACAACGGTAAATTATCAAATTTTATGCTGTCTTTGTTATCAAACTCGCCACGGCTATAACGATTATACAAATCCAGATTATAGTCATCACGGTTCCCCCTCTCATAAGCTTTTTGTATAGACCTGCCTGAAACAGTATAATACCGGGCTATAGTAAGACGTAATTCCGAACCATCTTTAAATCTGTACGGAGCCTGCACCAACCCTTTTCCGAAAGAACGGCGTCCAACGATCAGCCCTCTGTCATTATCCTGAATGGCTCCTGCAAATATCTCGCTGGATGAAGCGCTGCCTTCATCTACCAGAACGACCAGTTGATTGGTCTTACATGTTCCGGTATTATCAGCAAAATAGTTCTCTCTAGGAGATGTCCGCCCTTCGGTATATACAATAAGGTCTCCATTCGATAAAAATTCGTTTGTCATCAACAGTGCAGCTTCAAGGTATCCTCCACTGTTTTGTTGAAGGTCTACAACAAAAGACGTACAACCCAGACTTTTAAGTTTAGCGATGGCCGCGATAAATTCATTAAATGTATTACCGCCGAATTTGCTTATTTTTATATATCCGTTCTTATCATCCAGCATATATGCTGCATCTACGCTTTTTACAGGCACATCAGCCCTTGTTATAACGAAAGGAATCAGACCTTTCTGTCCAGTTCTTCTTATATCCAGTTTTATTTTGGTTCCTTTAGGCCCCTTTAATGTACTGAAAACCTTATTTTCGTCCAATTGTTTTCCCGAAAACAAAGTGTCATTTACAGATACAACCCTATCGCCGGACTGAATGCCAACAGCTTCGGATGGCCCTCCCTGCACGGCATTGACAATAGTCAATGTGTCATTCAATATAAGAAATTCGACTCCAATCCCGCTAAAGTGACCGTCAAGTTCACTTCCGCGTTGCTCCATTATATTTGCCGGAATATAATCGGAATGGGGATCAAGCCCCATTAATACAGAGGGGATAGCCTCCTCTATCATATCATTTATATTCACCGTATCCACATACGCCTTGCCGACATAATCGAATATCAGATCCAGCTTATTTTTGCCGCCGAACCAACCACGCGTGTTGTTAAATATAGAAAATGCATTTCCTATAAAAATACCAACAGCAATACTTACCGCTATGCATAACGGCAACCAGATGTATATTTTTTTATTTCCGGACGGTTTATTTTCCTTGTACGCTTTTCCGGTTATGTCCTGCGCTTTTTGAATCTCCTTCTCGTCTTCCATCTATTGTTCCGATTCTTCTGTGTTTGTAATTATGTCTATATATACAACTTCTACTCCTGCCCTTTCGAGCAATGAAGCTCCATCCGTACGCCGGTATTTCTGGGTATAAACGACCCTTTTTATGCCGGCCTGGATAATAAGTTTAGCACATTCTATGCACGGAGATGTGGTAACATACATTGTTGCACCCATACTACTGTTGTGGGAACAGGCAACTTTTGTTATGGCATTGGCTTCGGCATGCAAAACGTATGGTTTTGTCTCATTATTTTCATCTTCGCAGACATTTTCAAATCCTGACGGAGTTCCGTTATAACCATCCGAGATGATCATTTTATCTTTAACAATAAGAGCTCCAACTTTCCTGCGTTTACAGTATGAATTTTCGGCCCAGATAGCCGCCATACGCATGTAACGCTCGTCTAATAACCTTTGTTTACCGCTCTCCATTTTGCCCTTAATTTTTTGGATGTAAAGATAATGAAAAGTTCACGATTCAAACTATTTACTCCATTTTTATATGCTCCTATTGGGATAATGAAATATTGGTGTAAATTTGCACTTTATTACAATAATAGGATTTATAACGAATATGGAAATTCATAAATTTAAGGCACACCCATGGCATGGGATAAAAGCCGGAGACAAGGCTCCCGGATTAGTAAACTGTTTCATAGAAATTGTACCAACAGATACAGTTAAATATGAAGTAGATAACGAGACGGGCTATCTGAGTATAGACAGACCTCAAAAATACTCAAATATAATTCCCGCCCTTTATGGATTTATACCACAAACATATAGTGGCAGCATGGTGGCCGAACTTACAAATCTTGAGTTGGGCAGAACAGATATAGAAGGTGATAATGACCCTGTAGATATCTGCGTCCTTACCGAAAAGGATATTACCCACGGAGATATAATCGTAAAAGCCCGTCCTATCGGAGGGTTTCGTCTCCTCGACCACAACAAGGCTGACGACAAACTGATAGCTGTACTGGAAAACGATGCTATATATAGTACTTTCAATAGCATTAATGACGTGCCGAGTACGGTTATAGACAGGCTGAAACACTATTTTACGACATACAAGGATATACCCGGAGATAAATTTCCACGCTGTATACTCACCGAAATATACGATGTAGCTACTGCGCATGAAATCATACGCAGGTCTATCGAAGACTATCGGATATATATGGATGGTAAATAAAAAGAGGCTCCATACGATGTTATTTCTCCTGCTTGTATCGATATTGGCTGTAAGCTGCGGATTTCTGTATGCATATATAGAAGCGCGCAATATCAGACTAAAAGAAATGACTTTTTCGAGCAAGAATATACCGGATGCTTTCGATGGCAAAAAGATCATCTTTATATCGGATATACATACGGGAAAATATTTTACCCGAAAAGATATAGCCGGACTCGTAAGAAGGATAAACGAAAGGAATCCGGATATCATTCTCCTAGGGGGAGACAATACTGTTAAGGATACAGCTTATTCGACTCCCTTCTTTGAAGAAATAGGTAAACTAAAAAGTAAGTATGGTGTGTTTTCCGTACTGGGGAATCATGACTATTGGGAAGATCCGCAACTTATACAAAAAGGATTAATAAATTGTGGGTTCAATATTTGCGACAACCAATCATATTGGATAAAAGAAGGAAATGACAGGATAAAAATAGGTGGTGTGGGAGAATTCTGGGAAGATGTTCAAATCATCGAAAATACTATAAAGGACGTGAAGCAAGATGATTTTTGCATACTTCTATCGCACAATCCCGATTATATGGAAATACTCAATACCAATAAGGTAGACCTTATGCTATCGGGGCATACGCATGGAGGTCAGGTAACTTTCTTCGGATTTTACGCACCTGTCATGCCAGGTACATGGCATCCGGAATATTTGCAAACCGGACAAAAATACCGCTATGGCTGGAAAGAAAAAAATGG
>JAISES010000396.1 GCA_031263965.1 Prevotella sp.
AAGCGGGGCGAAGCCCGTGTGCTTCCTTTAGCCATCGAGGCGATGATGGGTCGGCGAGGGCAACAGCCTTGACTTTTTGTAACTTTTTGGTCAAGCAAAAAGTTAAGAATAAGGAATCGAAGATTCCGCATAATAAAAACGGACATATATTTTAAACATAATCAAACCACTGGCTGATACTTTAATAAATAGCAACTTGAGTTAATTACTTACCGGATTGATTTAAAGAATTGCTGCGGCCAAAGCTGCGATAATCGTCCTTTTCGATTTCTATCTCAGGCTCTGTCCAGTTATCCTTATCCGGGCATTCAAATTTTATATACTTAATATTTAAACCACGTGCAAGCCATTGTTGTTCATAAAAAGTCTGTATCCCAAGAATATCATCTGCCGGTTCCGAATGGTACAGGTCATCTGTTTCGAACAATACCGGAAGATCGTTTTCCTTTACCATTGCACAGGTGTATGTGAACATAAAGTTGCTGTCCGTCTTAAGATGGATGATCCCATCATCTGACAGGATTTGACAGTAGAGTTTCATGAACCGCGTAGATGTCATACGCTTATTTACCTTGTTCATCTGCGGATCGGGGAATGTGATCCATATTTCAGAGACTTCTCCCTGTCTGAAAAAGTAAGTGAGCAACTCTATGTGTGTCCGCAGGAAAGCAACGTTAGAAAGCCCTTCGTCCAATGACTGTCTGGCTCCCGTCCACATACGCGCGCCTTTTATATCGAGTCCTATGAAATTCTTTTCAGGAAATAGTTTGGCCAGTCCGACCGTATACTCGCCCTTGCCACATCCCAATTCAAGGACAATGGGATTGTTGTTTCCAAAAAACAGTTCATTCCATTTGCCTTTCATATCAAATCCTTTATCCTGCAATACGGCATAAGGATATTGAAATACATGAGGATATTCCTCCATATAGGCAAACTTTGCCAGCTTATTCTTTCCCATTAATTATCACCTCCGGAACAAAGAGGGTCTTTTTTTAGTTATTATTCATTATTTAACTCTCTATTTCTTTTTCCTGCTGCCCTGAGCCTCCCTTTTGGGGAGGTTGGAGGGGTGGTCAGAATTGTTGCATATCGCATAGTTTGCGGTAATAACCGTTCAATTCGAACAGTTCGTCATGGTGTCCGCGCTCTACGACTTGTCCCTCATGCATGACACAGATTTCGTCCGCATTCTTGATGGTAGACAAACGGTGTGCGATAACAAGGGTTGTTCTGTTTTGCATCAGCCGGTCCAAAGCATCCTGCACCAGGCGTTCCGATTCCGTATCGAGCGCCGAGGTGGCTTCGTCAAGGATGAGTATCTGCGGATTTTTCAGGATAGCGCGGGCAATACTGATTCGCTGGCGCTGTCCGCCGGAAAGCTTTCCGCCACGGTCGCCGATATTCGTATCATATCCGTTTTCGGTTGCTATGATAAAGTCGTGAGCATTAGCAATTTTAGCAGCCTCTATAACCTTTTCGGGAGTTGCATTTTCTACCCCGAAAGCTATATTGTTGAAGAATGTATCGTTGAATAAGATGGCTTCCTGATTCACATTTCCCATCAGGGCGCGGAGATCGTGCACGTCCGCATCCTTTATATTCACGCCGTCTATATAGATGCCGCCTTCGTTTACATCATAGAAACGGGGCAGCAAATCGGCCATGGTTGATTTCCCCGATCCGGACTGGCCCACAAGGGCAATAGTTTTTCCCTTCGGAATAGTAATGTTTACGTCCTTTATCACCCAGTTGTTCTCATACTTGAAACGTACATCACGATAGCTTATTTCCTTATCGAACGGAACCGCTTTCGAATTCACGGGACTTTTAATATTGTTTTCGGCATTCAGTATCTTATCGATACGCTCTACCGAAGCCATCCCTTTTTGTATGGCATATACAGACTTAGAGAGGTCTTTTGCCGGATTAATGATCAGGTAAAAAATAGTAAGGTAGTAGATAAACTTCGATGCGTCCATCGATCCTGAGCCATCCAGAATTAAAGTGCCGCCAAACCATAATACAAAGACGACGGCAATTGTTCCCAGCAATTCGCTCATGGGATGTGCCAGTTGCTGACGACGGGCAATCCGGTTCGACATGCCCCTGAATACATTATTAGAGCCATCGAAGCGATTCCTCATTTTAGATTCGGCATTGAACGCTTTTATTATGCGTAATCCGCTAAGAGTTTCTTCTATTTGAGACATTAACAGTCCCCAATGATTTTGGGCTTCTACCGATTTGCGTTTCAGGCTTTTTCCTGCTTTGCCCATAATATATCCGGCTACGGGTAGGAGGATAAGTACGAAAATGGTAAGTTCCCAACTGATGAAAAGCATTGTAGCCAGATATATCAGTATCATGATAGGGTTTTTAGTAACCATGTCGAGGGAGCTCATTACCGAGTTTTCCACTTCACCCACATCGCCTGTCATACGGGCTATGATGTCGCCTTTTCGTTCTCCGGAGAAAAAACCCAGAGGTAAGGAAAGTATTTTGTCATTTATCTGTTTGCGAATATCTCTGACTACTCCCGTACGTACATCGGTGATGAAATAAGCGCTGAGGTAAATAGCTCCTGTTTTAAGTATTGTCATAACGACTAGGGTCAGGCCCAATCCCAGGAGTACGGTTCCACCCGAATGGGTATTCATCATGTCGGACAGATAAGCATAAAAATTGTTTTCTAAAACTTTAAAATCAAGTATGTTTTTGACGCTTGATGTATCGACAGGCATATACTCATATACCGTCTCGTCTACTTTGAAAAGAATTCGTAAAATGGGAACTATCAGGGCAAATGAAAATACATTCAGGATAGCGCTCAATATATTAAATAACAAATTTAATCCTACTTGTTTCTTATATGGAGGCACAAAACGCCTTATCAGAGAAATAAAATCTTTCATTAGTGTTTAGTTGATTACGGCTTCGCACTTTGCGAAAAAAACGTTGCAAGTTAGCTATAATTCTTTATTTTTCAATATTTGCTTTGTTTTAAGTTCTGTAAAATAATCATTGCCGTATCCGATTATTCAATTTATATGTTCGTTTACTCCCGTCATTGCGAGGGTTTACCCGAAGCAATCCAATTGTATTTTTCGGGCAGTCACAAAGGACTGCCCCTACCGCTAACCAGCCAATTTCAGGATTGCTTCGCCTTTCAGGCTCGCAATGACGCGGGAAAATGAACATATATATACGATAATAATCTTTTTCGCAAAAATTCAAACAGTTTCTTAGTCGTTTTTTACCTTCACAGGCACATTATTTACACTTCTCGACCGCACAACCGTTTTACGTTCTCCCGGTAATTGAACATGTATAGTGTCAATTTTCTGTTGGGGCAGAATCTCCTGCGAATTATTCTTTATTACCGGTTGGGAAGACTTCTCCTTATTCTGATCTTTCTCGGGGCTATTCGTGTTTCTTAGATTATACTCCGGATCGTACATGTCTCCGGTGGGCAGTTTCAGCCTAAGCATTGCCTTTTCTGTCAAAATAAGCCATATTTCGCCATTCGGATTGGGCGTATTTGTTTTCAAATCACGGCTTATTACATCCCCTGGCAAAAGTAAATCAGCTATTTCGGGATTTACGGGCATGTTGTTTACGAAATACGAAGGCTTATCGCCATATGTCAGATATTTCGAAATCAGTTCTTTTTCAGACATTTTTTTTT
>JAISES010000459.1 GCA_031263965.1 Prevotella sp.
GGTCCACATAACGTTTTTCTTCCAATACTTTGCGGATATAGAGTTCTATATCTTCATGCAGTTCACAGGCTTCTTTTAAGAAGGTTTCCGGCGACCATTCCAGGATGGCTTTGTGACCGGGACATAAATGATCAAGGTTGGTTGTATGTTTGAACTGGATACGGTTACGGGTATGTTTAGCCACCAGAGTATAATTATCGAAGACTTCCACATCACTTGACGTATAGCGGATAGTCAGCTTCTTACCGATGTAAGTGTATGGGACACTGTAGAAATGGGCATCATCACGTAAGCGTATATAACCGTCTTTGCCGACAGTAGCCCAGACTTGTTTTTTTACCTGATAACGGATTGGATTTAATGGTCCTAATACATCCCGTTCGATATCTTCAAAGTAGGTTCGCCGGGAGTAGTTTCTTCCGGTTAAGATCCCATTATTGTGTAGTTCCAATGCCGAGCGGATCGCTGCATTGAGACTCTTCAGCTCCGGACAGTGTATTGACTCAATCTTAGTATAAATATCCTTATAAGTTAATTTGACGGCATTTTCTACAAGGGCTTTGTCTTTGGGTTTACGCACACGGGCCGGAAAGACTGTTACGCCATAGTGCTCGGCAAAACGTTCAAACTCCTCATTCAAGACAGACTCATGACGTCCGGCTTTGGTAACTGCAGCCTTCAGGTTATCGGGAACTACAGCTTGTGGAACACCCCCATAATAATAAAAAGCATTTTCGCAGGCAGAGATAAAATCTTCTTTACTTTGGCTGTGGGTCGCTTCCACATAAGTTAAAAGACTGCATCCCAGGATAGCCACAAAGACTTCTATCTGGCGAGGTGGTTCATTATAGGGATAAATCCATAATCGATCACCGCAATAGTCTACAAACATCTTGTCTCCGGCTTTATGTTCCATGCGCATGGAAGGATTGGTGATCTTGCGGTAACGTTGGATAGATAAGCGAAACTGGGTGAGACCATAGCCATCAGGGTGGCTTTCACGGTACTTGTCCCACTGTTGGAGGGTGGTTACTCCTCTTTTGCTTAATGCTTTGCATATCTCCGGCATCAGGCTGTCCAATTCTTCCATCCGGGGATTGGTTGAATCGGAGCCGGCACGCACACAGAATAATTCATGGAGCTCTGCTTCGCTTTTCTGCTGGAATGTTTCATAAGACATACCCAAACTGTTCCACTTTTGGATATACTTTTTCACTGTGTTACGAGAGGTACGGGCCATCACTGAGATGGTCTTTAAGCCAGTTTGCTCTTCATATAAACGGATTATCGTTCTTAATTTGTTCATTTTAATGGGGTTGTTGGACATATTCTCCTGATTTAGTTAGACTCTTGATACTAACGAAATCTTTTTATTCAAACTCCATCAAACAAACAACTTTTTACTATATCCCTCTAAGGGGTCAATTTACTGCGTTTTTAGGTGGTCAATTTGGACCGTTTTCGAAGGGTCACTTTCCGCCGTTTTTAAGGGGTCGGTTTTACCGTTTTTTCCACCTTAATAGATGTATCTATCTCCACTCTCATCCTTTCAATAACTACGCTCTGCTTGTAACATTTATAGTTCAGTAGCGAATAATCATTCTGTTGTTTCATACAAAATAAGGTCAGGATAAATACCAGTAAACCCAGAATAGTGATGATTGCAGAGGTTTTTCTGATCTTGAATAACACAAGGTCAAGGTAAGCCTGTTTGTCTTTTGCAGGTGGTTCTTTAGGCTCATCAGTTTTCGGCATTTGGGCTTGAGTCTGACTTGCCTGTTTCGTTTGCTCTTGAATTTTCAAAATGCCGTTGTATAATATTTTGATATTCTTCTCATTCCTCTCAAGGTAAGACGCATCGGATTGACTGTATTTGCGAATTTCTTCTCTGATTGTTTCAATTATTTCTTCTTTCAAGGCTGCCGATATTTCAACTTGCCGGTTCTGCTCTGGGGCAGGTACTTTCTTTGCCGTTAATGCCTCAATTACTTTGTCCTCTATTTCGGAGAGCTTTACCCATAAAGCGTCATTTGATACTGATTGTGCCATACTGTTATGATTTTTAATTTATAGATTTATACATTTCATTCTTAGAATCTTATAGTCCGAAACCTCTGCGTTTTTTCTTCTTTCGTTTCTGTTCTTCATATTCCATGCGCTCCTTGAACGCATTTTCCTGAAAATCTTCGCTATTCGGTTCGATGAAAGATGCTCCCGCCAAGCCATCAATGACGGATTCTACTATGGATGACCCTTTCTGTTCGGGTTGCTGTACCTGTTTAGTCAGTTGAATCGTTTGGCTGTTCTTTTCCAACAGTCGGTTGTTAAGCTTTGAGTAGCTGAAAGCTCTGTCTACATCCGAACCCTTGAAGGAGTATTCGCCATTTTTGAAGGATATGCCTTGCACTTCATCGGTTTGCCCCTTGTATTTATAAGTGATAGACACTCCCTGTATATTCAGGGTGTGTTTAAACTGCTGCCAATTTTTTGCCAGATACAAGGCTATGTTAACGGCATTGTAGATTTCATATTTGGTTTTCTCTGCCCCTCGCAGTTTCTGAACATTGGTCTTGTCTTTTCCTTTACCATAGGTAAGGTTATATTTATCCTTAATCTGTTTGCAAACAACCTCATTGCGATAGTGATCGTTCTGGTCGGATACGGTTTTGCCGTCGTTCTTTACCCGATTAAAGACAACATGGCAATGCGGATGGGCTGTATTGTTGTGTCGGACGATGATGTACTGGGTATCCTCGATTTTCATTGACTGCATGTATTCTCTGACCAATTGTACCATAAAATGGTCAGTCAGTCGGGACGCATCTTCCGGCGAGAATGCAATCGGGATATGCCCCACGCTTTTCACCAGATTCGGATTCATCAGGCTCTGCATATAAAAGCTGTTGACAATCGATTTCCGGTCTGTTTCTAGTACACCTTCGCTCGCCAGAAGCTTCGCCTCCTTCTCCTCGAACACATAGGCAATACACTTTTTAAAGCTTCTTCCTTTTACTATTTTTCCAATCATCGGACAGTTGGTTTATGATTTCACGTAGCTTTTCCAATAGAATTTGAGCCTGATTTTCGAGCCGATTTGTTCCCATAAAACGGGAATTTTTGACTAACTGATTCAGATTATTTCCCATATTTGACAAGCCTTTCAGCACGTCCATATCCTCTTTTTTGATAGGTTCTTTTATTGTTCCGTCAAGAATAGCGTCATGACAATAGATACTTATCGGGAGGTTTGCTTTGGCTGCCCTGTGCTTTATGGCATAGAGTTCCGGCTCGGAAAAGCAGACTCCGATGGTCTTACTTTTCCGAACGGTAGAACTCTTCTTGGGGCGTCCTCCTTTCTTTTTATCCGGATTGTCCTGATTCAATTTTTCGATTTTTATTTACTGATAAAAGCAATAATAATGGGGTCTGTGCCCCCAAAATTGCCGACCAACGGGAGCAATTTTTCCTTTGGCATCAGCCAAAGCGAGGGTTTTCATGCAATGAAAACATAACCTCGCTCCGCTAACATCACAAAGGGTTGCTATGCAAGCCCAAAGGTCTGCTAACTTGGCTAAGCCCGCTTACAACTTTTTCCAGCTTTCGATGTCATCCTGATATTCTTCCAGATGCTGAATGACCAGATTCTCAATGAATCCCGAAACACTTGATTTCTCTGTACCGAATCGGCGGACTATGCCGATTATACGCTCCCGAAGTTCGTTACTGATAAAAACCGTTTTGCGGTCGGTGATTTTCGGAACGGATAAGAAGGCTTGGCGATAGTCGCGTAAATCGGCTTTACGCTGCTTACCCGATACGGGTTTCTTGGGTGATTGGCTGCTTACATTGTTTTCGATGGGTTCCGCTGTCTCACTTGGCTCTGTTGCTTTATCTTCGGGCATCTGCATCTTTTTCTTAGGAAACATATAATCATTCGTGTTTATTGAAGCCATTGAATCCAATAGAGCCTTCTCATCAATATCTTCCACCCTCGAAATAACTCTTCGCTCGGATGCTTGTGCTTCCGCTGAAGGTTTATCATTCTTTATTTCTGACTTATTGCCCAGTATCTCATTCATATCGAAATCTTCAGGCATTACAACTTTCTTTGGCATAATCTTGATTTTTTTTAATGTTAATAAATTATTTACGTGATTTCTTTCTGGCACTTTCGGCTATCGCCAAAAGTGTTTCATTCGCGTTGGAAGAAGGGATAGTTTGTCTTTCTATCCACTTCAACAGTTCGTTACGTGAGAAGATTATCCTGTGTCCGAAATAACGAAACGGCAAGAGTTTTTCTGCTGTCATCTTATACAGCTTTGATTTACTCAGCTTGTATCCGTTTTCGAATAAGAATGACAGGGCTTGTTCCACCGAACAGGTGTCCGGCACATTCTGAGGTTTGCTTTCCTGTTTGTCGGGAAAGACTTTCTTTACAGCTTTTTGAACAATCTCGTCCAATTGCTCAGGGGTAGTTAAAATAAATTCGTTCATATAAAAGCATTTAAACATTGATACCTGCAGGCGTCCCCGCTTAACTCACACAAGTGTACAGGCAAAGTTAGATGGGTTTTGTATGAGAAGTTTATGAATTAATCTGAGCAAATCGCCTATTCTCAGACTATTTATTCAT
>JAISES010000503.1 GCA_031263965.1 Prevotella sp.
TGGATTGCTTCGGGCTTCGCCCTCGCAATGACGGATGCGCCCTCGCAATGAGGGACGGTTTACACGCACAAAAAAAACGTGTAAACCAATAAAAAGTGGTTTACACGTTTTTTTAAGTCAGAACTCTGATTCGTCTAATTTATATGATAATATTCTCTCCGAACTCTATGATTATTTACTCATGTTACGCAAGAGCATCCTGCACGACCGCAGTGTATGTACACGCACAACCGTAGCGTATATACACGCACACCGTAGCGTATATACACACACAACCGCGGCGTATGTACGTGCACGATGGCCGTACATGTACATGTGCATGTACGGCCATCGTGTATATCAATGTTTTTTTACGTAACATGAGTTATTTAGACTTTTTATTCAGATTGTTTGTAAAAAACTGTGGTGTTAAGACTATCACACTGTAATTCTGTAATTTTCAATTCTACAATAATTATACTTTGCGCGGCATGGTTTTGTGCATTGTTCTCAAGTCGCACAACGTCATTGCGAGAGCGATAGCTCGAAGCAATCCAGGCTGTTAGCTGCTATTGGATTGTTACCTTTTCTATACTCTCTAACGGGAGCATAGGGAAAGCAAAATTAATTACGCATTAACCCAACTTGCACCCTATCAAGTTATAAAAAGCTGTAAATCGGTTAAGCCCAATTTTTCAAATTCCGATTTGTGCACTACAAATTTTCGTTTGGTAAAAGGTTGTGGTTTATAGTTGAGCCATCGATAAATTGCGTTGACCTTGGGTGTAGGATTGCTGCACCGGCGGGAAATGATGACTTTATCAACCGATAATAAGAATCGCTCTTCTCTTTTGCCGGATCAATTTTTCGTACTGTCCGTTCAGAGCGTCCAGGTGTATACTAAAGTAATTTTTCATGTTCATATCAACATTATTTTTTGATGTTGCAAAGATATGGGCGAAAAAATAATAAAGATAATGCTATCATGCGGAAAAGTAATACTATGATGAATTAATTGCATATGGCAAGAAACGGGAGGCATGATACGATTAAATAATTACATTTCAGATGAATAGTTATGACATATCAGATAGTCAGGAATGAATACTGCTTTTGCAGTGTTGTGCAGTAATTCAATTACGAATGGTTGTAATACAATTATGAAAATGTAAACTGCAAAATATTTTAGGGGAAATTGAAAGAAACTCCCACCCTTAACTTGATGGCATTGGGTAATTTTAATTTGCTTCTACCACCATACCTGTTTTTCGTTTTCGTATGTGAAAATCCGTTCTTCCACACCTTTTGTGAGATTATGCAACAGGAATAGTGCATTTGCAGGACAATTATCATATTCCAAATATATATTATCGGCGATTTTCTTTCCTAAAGATTTCCATTCTTTGTTATTCCAATAAGTTAGTTCGTATTCATCACCAATCGTAATTGTGTTACCGTCGCCTCGGGAGAGATAGCGTATTTTTTCTATATTCACCGGTTTCCCGAAGTCCATACCCACCCAACATCCGGAAGGCTCCGGAGCTTCAAAGAACGTCAAAGGGTTTTTGTCGAATACCAGTTCCTTTACTTTTCCATTACCGGAATACGAACCGTCCGTACCTGTTATCTTGCCATAAATTGCTTCCGGATTGCCTTTTTCATAAAAATACAATTCGGCCAGCATACAATGCGCGCGCTCCGGAGAATAATATCGCCAATACCTGTATTTTTCCAAAACGTGGTCGAGTTTGATTTCACAAGTTTGGATGCCGGGCTGTTGAGCGGTACATAATGTTATGGCATCCCTGAAATCGGAATAATTGGATACTTGTATTTTAGCGCCGATGACTTGTTTGTAAAAACTATATACGGCAGGAAGAAGTGGATATTTCCGGTACAATCTTATCGTTTGGCGCTGTGTTGTGTCGAGAATGAGTTCTTTCCTTTCTCCTAATGCAGTTAAAATAAACGGATTGGCTACAGGTACGATTCCCGATGCTTCATAACAAACAGGCAAGTAAACAATCCGGCCTCCCATTTTCCGGAATGACGCTTTATTGCCGGATATTTTCCCCCAATGTACCGGTTTCCAATTTTTATTGTCAAAGACTGCCAGATAGGCATACTTGTGTTTTTTGTTTTGTTTGATGTTGATTGTTATATCGAAAGTCTTCATATATTCATCCGTCACGTCTTTGATACAAAGATGGCTGAAAGTTGAGGGTATAGATTCTCTCGAATGATGAATTTTTTCTATTTCTCTGTTTATCTCATAGCATTTTCTGAATACTTTTGCCATTTTATGATCTTCCTTATGAGGTATTCCAACTTTTGTATTACAACCCAAGAAAGCAACATTTTGTCCGAAGTTATCCAAAAGAATGTTCCATGAGTGTCCCAAATTCCTGAAAGGCCATTGCGGTGTATAATCAAAGGCTACCGGTATTCCTTTTGCTCTCATTGCCAAAGTAGCTATATACGCATAATCATCACAGGTATTCAGACTTTTTTTCATGGCCGTGCGAAGCTTTCTGACAGGGATGATCGGTCTATATATCACTCCTCCTTTGAACAATTGTTCTAATTCAAGATTTACCGTTTCACAAGCTCTAATGGCCAGATTTTCATACAAACTGCAATAATGTAACGAATCAATATCTTTCCTGCATATATCTCTGGCATATTCCCTCCAATTATCCAGGCATTCTCCTTCTTCGCATTTATAAGGAAGCAGGTATTCACAAAAATCATCAAACCCCACGTGGGTAGCCCATTCTCCGTTTTGCCAGACATCAAATGACCGGTCTATATTGTCGATCAAATAATTGGATGTCAAATATTTTATATCCGGAACCTGTTTTAATTTTTTCACATCATACTTAGCGGAGATGGCTTCGTAGAGGATAGAAAGAGTTGCTTTGGCAGAATCTATATACATTTCATATACGGAATCTATTTCATGATAATAGCGGGTAAGTTCATTAGGCTCTTCATAAGAATAATGTCCTGGCATATTCTCTATAAGGAATTGGGCTGCCCGGAGTTTAAGGGGATTATCTTGGTAATGAGCCAATACTTTTTCCAGCTCAGGACGGTTTTCTCCTGAAGATACCAGGGCTTCTTCCAGATAATTGCGCTGTTTGCAGGAAGTTAATACAGCAAACATAAGCAAGATACAAAAACTGGATAATGCCCGTTTAACGGGTGACTTTTTTAACTGTACCATATCTATCTTATTGCATAATAAAATTTCAGCAGGCTTATTTTGAAAAAATACTCATACTTTGCCCTGCTTGCCCGTGCTTCCGCTATCAGCATGTTTTCTTTTTCAATCATGTAGTCGCTGGCAATTAATGTTCCGGCGACAAGTTTATTTTCGGCGTGAGCAAGTATAATTTTTCCTCTTTCAACAGATGAAAGGGCTGCATTGTACTTTTTTCGTGCCACGTCAATCTCCGTATAAACTTGGAATAACTGTTCAATCATTTTCTTTTCTGTATTTTCTATTTCATATTGTGCAAGTTGGAGATTATTTCTTGCAAGTGAGATATTTTTACCTGTTTGAAAAAGACCGAACAGGGGCATATTGAACGTCAAGGCTATGTAACTGTTTCGATTGTCGCTTAGCTGGTTGATAAAAGGATAATTCCTGAACATCACTCCACTTTCACCGATAAGCGGATTACCCGATTCATCAAGTAATGGCCGTTGTCTCGCACCGGAAAA
>JAISES010000179.1 GCA_031263965.1 Prevotella sp.
AATTTTATACACAAATCTTCAAATAATTTCATTTTCATAATCTCAAAGATAATCGGTTCTCATCAAATATAAAAGTCTGATTAAAAATTATTTGGACTTTATAGACAGACACTAATTAGGGCACAGGCCGGTATTCTTTAATAAATAGCGGCTTGAATTGGTTAATCGAATGAAAGATAGGGAGTCAGCCGCCTGATGTCATTCGCTGTAAATTCTTCCAGCAGAGACAAGCGGTTGATAGATTCTATATTTCCTTTTCTTTCCCGTATATCGGTTATCACTTTTGCCTGTTTATAACTGATATACGGATGTCCGTTCAGTTCTTCGAAACCGGCCGAATTTATCCTGATTTTCTTTGTATCCGGAACTAAAGTGATGTATGCGGTTATTTTATCATAAAGTTCGTCATCCATTCCCCAAACTTCTTTCAGTTGAGTAATACCGGCATATCCGCCCAATAAGGTTCTGTATTTCACAATACGGTTTGCGTATCCGCTGCCTATTCCGGGAATCTTTTTTAATCCGGTCGTATCGGCGCTGTTTAGTTCCAGTGTTTCGCCTTCCGACAGTTTTGCGGGGTATATGTATCGGGTTTGGCTTTCTTTGTTTTGCTGTCCGTTATATACTTTATTGCCGGAATAGGAGACTGTGTCCTTATCCCGCAATGCAGATTGAAATGCTTCAAATTCCGCCTCAAATGTATTTCCCGGATATGGCTTATCCGATGGAAGCGTGATTATATATATAATTCCGCTGATAACGATAAGTATCAACAATGCCGTTATTGCAATTTTATCATTTTTCTGAAAGAAAAAGTAGCTTTTCCAACTCATCGTTACCCAATAAGTACTTTTGTTTTGTGCAAAAATAGATATTTAGATTCAGGAGTAAGCAATTTATGCCTGTCAATTTACCGGTAAATGTCACCCGCTTTTTTCATAATAAATCAAAAGTCAGGGCAACTTCTTCGTTTATTCGTTGTTGTAAACTTTTTTCTGAAATATATTCCTTTTATTTTTGTAGGAACAATTTTCTGAAATTTAAAAATGAAAAGATTATATATTCCGGCTATAACTATCCTGTTCCTATTGTTTTGTTCATTCGGTATAAATATAGTTGGGGAAAAAATAGTACCAAGCCTGTATAAAACTACCAATCAAACCCAAATGATTCAATGGGTCGATTCTGTTTACAACCGGATGACGGCGGATGAACGTATCGGCCAGTTATTTATGCCGGTAATTGCAGGAGATAATACGAATGCGAATAAAAAGATAATACAAAGTTTTATAAGCAGCCAGTATGTGGGAGGCTTTCTGTTCTCGGAAGGTACTCCGCAAAATCAGGCTGAGCTGACCAATATGGCGCAACAAAGCTCCAAAGTGCCGTTGATGATCTCATTGGATGGCGAATGGGGCCTGTCTATGAGACTGTCAAATACTACTCAATTTCCGAGGAATATGATGCTCGGAGCTATACAAAACGATTCTTTGCTGTATTATTACGGGTTAGAAATAGCCCGCCAATGCAAGTTGATGGGTATACATGTTAATTTTGCTCCATCTTTGGATGTGAATAGTAATCCGGCTAATCCGGTAATAGGCGCCCGTTCTTTTGGAGAAGATCCCGAACTTGCGGCAAGATTGGGGATCATGTATGCGAAAGGTTTGGAAGCCGGAGGGGTTATGGCTGTGGCAAAACATTTTCCGGGTCATGGTGATACATCCGCCGATTCCCATAAAACTTTGCCGGCAATTGCTCACGACAGAGCCCGCCTGGATGAGATTGAATTGAAGCCATTCAAAAAATATATAAAATCCGGTTTATCAGGAGTCATGGTAGGGCATCTTTATATTCCGGTTTTAGATGTAAAAAAACAGCCAAGTTCCCTTTCAGAAGCTATCGTTACGGATTTATTGCAGGAAGAGCTGGGCTTTTCGGGGCTGATCTTCACCGATGGCCTGCAAATGAAGGGTGTTTCGGGAGAAGACAACTACTGTGTCAGAGCTCTTCAGTCCGGAAATGATATTCTTTTGGGGCCGGTCAGCGTTGCAAAAGAGTTCAATGCGGTAAAAAAAGCTGTTGCAGACGGGATTATTACCGAAGCGCAAATTGAGGCAAAATGTAAGAAGGTACTTGCATATAAGTACATATTGGGAGTAAATAAGTTTAGTCCGATATCAACAGACTCTCTTGTACAGAAGTTGAATACGCCGCATGCCGAATGGGTAAACAGGCAATTGAATAAGAATGCTGTGACTTTGTTGAAAAACGATTCGAAAGTTATTCCGTTGAAAGAACTCGACAAGCGTAAAATTGCCGCTGTGTCCGTTGGTGAATCTTCCGGAAATGCATTTCATACTACGTTACTAAAGTATGCCGGTATTACCTGTTTTAATGTGTCCGGCAGTGATGGCCTGCTGAACCTCAAAAAAACACTGGAACCATATAATACGATCATAATATCTATTCATGGCAATCGTATAAATGCAGATGCGGCGATACAAAATGTATGCCGGGGAAAAGAAACCATACTGTCGTTCTTTATGAATCCGTATCGTATGAGTTATTATGCCGCAGCAATCGGGAACGCCGATGGGGTGATGCTGGTTTATGAGAATACCCCATTGGCTCAGGATTATGCGGCGCAGGCTGTTTTTGGAGGAAATAGTATAAGCGGAAAGGTACCGGTAACCGTGAAGGGTGTTTTTAAAGAGGGAGAAGGAATTGAAACAAAGAAAGTACGGCTGGGCTATTCTGTTCCCGAAGAGGTCGGAATCGAATCATCCCGTTTAGATGGGATCGGATCGATTGTTCGGGAAGGAATAAAAGACAAAGCTTTTCCGGGTTGCCAGATCCTGATAGCCAAAGACGGGGACGTGATATACAGCAAATCATTCGGATCGTATACATACGACGGGAAGCAGGCCGTCGCCAATGACAATATATATGACTTGGCTTCTATGACTAAAGCTTCGGCTACACTTCCGGCTGTAATGAAATTATACGATGATTCGAAACTGAAATTGAGTACCCCCCTGAGCACATATGTCGAACCATTGAAAGGTACCGATAAGGCACATATTACAGTTCGTGACGCATTGTTCCACGAGAGCAGGCTGCCATCGTTTATCCCTTATTATCTGATGGCTATCGACCAGACAAGCTACGAAGGGCGATTGTTTAATTCAACCCGGACAGCCCTTTATTCTAATGAATTTGACACAGGCACATGGACACGGAGCGATTATAAATACAAGCCGGATATTATATCTGCTACTCCGAAAGCCGGTTTCCTTCCGTTAGCGGACAACATGTATGTAAATAAAACATACAACGATACTATTATAGCTGCTATTGCCAACTCGAAACTTACAAAAAGGAAAAGGTACCTGTATAGTTGCCTCAATTTTATGTTGCTGAAAGAGGTGGTTGAGAAAGTAGCAAAAGAAAACCTGGATACTTTCCTGCAAGAAAACTATTTTAGCAAGTTAGGCGCTGTCACTACGACATATAATCCGTTGGCCGGGTTTGATAAAAACCGTATTGTTCCTACAGAATATGATGGTTTCCTGAGAAAACAGCTTATTCAGGGATATGTACACGATGAAGGCGCTGCTTTTATGGGTGGGGTGTCAGGGAATGCAGGGCTGTTTTCGAATGCGAATGACCTTGCCAAACTTTATCAGATGTGGTTGAATAAAGGAACTTATGGAGGCGAAAAATATTTGTCTGAAAAGACATGTTTACTTTTCACGGGCATCAGGAGTTCCATTTCGCGGCGCGGATTAGGTTTTGATAAGCCGGAAATGAGAACAAATAAACCGAGCCCTGCCGGTTTGAGTACGCCTGCCGGTACTTATGGGCATACAGGGTTTACGGGAACCTGTTTTTGGATCGACCCCGATAATAATCTGATTTATATATTCCTGTCGAATCGTGTATACGAAAAACGTACACACAAACAACTGATGAGTGCGGGGATTCGCCAGCGCATACAAGAAGAAATATATAAGGCAATGAGAAAAAACGTTTCATTGCCGGAAACAATAACCATAAATACAACAACCAATGGAAAACAGACTGATTCTGAATGATGATGTTAAAACATTTTTAGAAATTGATAATAAGCCGGTTTGGAAATTAATCATCGAAAACGATATAAATAGTCTTTTAGCTTTGCCGGCAGAGGATGCCGGAAATGATATTCTGGCTGTGGCAAAGGAATTGTTTTCCGACGGAGAGAGCCATACACTCAAAGAATACGATTTTGTGACCATAAGAGAACCTAACGGCGCTTTTATCCGCGATCTGGTACGCCTGATATTTGCATTGGATATAAACGGTACCCAAGATGAAATGTTGAAAAGAATAGCTGACGCGCTTTTCGATTCATTTCCC
The DNA here is from genome assembly GCA_031263965.1 of Prevotella sp. Classification (GTDB taxonomy): domain Bacteria; phylum Bacteroidota; class Bacteroidia; order Bacteroidales; family Dysgonomonadaceae; genus Dysgonomonas. The sequence goes on from JAISES010000179.1 coordinate 4,402, forward strand.
GGTTTGATAGAACAAATCCAGAAAGAAACATTCGGTTATCCCGCACGCATGGTTGCTAATTATATCTTGTCGGAATCGGCTGCAATCCGTGCGGCTCTGATGAATTTGATTTATTACTATAAAATACGCCAGGATATTGATGCTTTACATTTTGTAACTGTAATGCGCACGACTATCACTCTGGCCATTATGCGTAATTATAAAAATATAGTTGGGCATGATATGGTAGAAACGGCCAAAATAAAAGAGGTGGTAGGGGAACCCGAAGCTGCTTTAACTTTTTATAATGGTGCGCGGGAAAATTTGGAGAATGAGTTGCGGTGGTTTGTAGAAAGCCCTGAGATGGGGCCGAACGAGGATGACGCAGTCGTGTTGCAATCGTTGAAAGAGGCTTATCAGGCGATAGACAGGCTGAACAATACAGGCGAATATGTAAAAGCTTGTTCTCTTATCGATGAAATATTAAGCAGGGAATATATCGAATATGATTTTGACGAGGAAGATGACGGGGAGGATGAATAGATCTGTATTTTATTGCCTGTTTTTTCTTTATCCTGTTTTGTCGCCGGCACAGAACGGGGTGTCGAAGTTTGAAGCTTATCTACAGGCTCAGGAACTTATAAATATCAGAGAACTGGATGCGACTATTCTGTCGGACCTTAAATATGGTACTACCGGCAATTTTACCAAAACGGTGCTTTACGACACACTGTTGAATATATATCTGCATCCTGTGGCAGCCGGGAAGCTGGTGAAGGCTCAAAGGTATCTGAAAGAGATAAATCCGGGTCTTAGCCTTTTGGTCTATGATGCCGTCCGACCGTTAAGCGTTCAGAAAAAAATGTACAAAGCGGTTCAGAATACGCCTTATGCATTATATGTGGCAAATCCTGCGCGGACAGGCTTGCACAATTATGGTATGGCTGTAGACCTGACTATCTGCGACAAAAGCGGTATTCCCTTGGATATGGGCACAGCTTTTGACTTTTTCGGTAAAGCCGCGGGAATAAATAAAGAACAGGAGCTGATCAACGAGGGCGTACTGACCAGGCAGCAGGTCAAAAACAGGGAATTGCTCAGAAAAGTGATGGTTCAGGCCGGATTCCTGACTATTAGGGGAGAGTGGTGGCACTTCAACGCCGTATCATTAAATGAAGCGGGAAGATCATATAAAGTAATAGAGTAGCATTTCTATTCTTTGGTATTTTTCTTATAATGTCCGTAATAAGTATAATGCTGGCGATGCGGCGTTACAGGTTTTAATGAATTTTCCAATATTCTTACTCCTGCGCGGAAATTTTCCGCATTGAAATCTATAATTAACCCTGTCTTTTGTCCGCAAAGCTTTACATATGTTTCCACTTTTCTCCCGAACAGACCTTCTTGTGCGTTTTCCGGTTTTATTCCGACGACGAGTTTCCCCTCCACAAGTAAATCTACGGTGAATGCCTTTTCAAATTTCAATTCTTCAAACTCAACTGATAATGCTTTTTGCCTTTCAGACGCAATGCCTTTCTTTGATAATTCATGAACTAAACATTCTTCGTATACATCTTGCCGCAATCCGGCCCCTAAGGATTGGTGTATTTTTGATCCTGCATTTATAACAAAAGTTATTAATTCACCGTTAGTCATAATCAGTTGTTTTATAGTTTTGTAAATATACTAATTCAGAACCTGTTTAAATTTCTAACGAGTATCTTCTTATCTGGATAAGAACCAAAGTCTTCATTCATTTTTAGCCTCTTTTTGTCTTTTTACCCTTTTACCCTGTTTAAACAGTCCGCTATTATCACTTCGCAAAAGAAAAAATCAGCATGGAAATAGTTCTGAAAATTTGAATGATACAAATTTAAATAGTTTGCTAATATATTTGGATATTACTCGGTGAAGAATATCCTCTTCCCTTAAATGAAGCAAAGATATATAAAAAAAGCAAACGATACAGAAATTATGATAAATTTTTCATATTGTTTCTGAGAAGTCTTTTTCTAATCCTATAAGTAATCAATAAAAGTTAATGATGTGTTTGTCGGATCAGTTACTTCCGTCATTGCGAGCCGCTTGCGGTGAAGCAATCCGGAAAATGGCCGGTTAGCGGTAGGGGCAGTCCTTTGTGGCTGCCCGAAAAAATACAGATGGATTGCTTCGGGTAAACCCTCGCGATGACGGGCGAAGAGAAGGCTCGCGATGACGGAGAAGAATAAAAGGCAGCAATAGCGCTTGTTCCTCAAAACTCATAACCTAAAACTCATAACTTATAACTCATTTCATTACCTTTGCAAACAACAAAGATACAGATGGCAGATAATCTCAAACGAAAAACAAGTTTAGCCCTTTTCTGGAGTTTCGTGGACAAGGGCGGGCAACAAGTTATCCAATTTGTTTTCTTTTATATTCTCGCCCGTCTGATAGCCAAGGACGAAATAGGCGTCGTAGGAGTACTGGCCTTGTTTACGGCTGTTGCCAACCTGTTGCAGGACAGCGGATTTTCGTCTGCCCTCATCCGCAAAAAGGAAGTAAGCCCGCGGGAATATACCTCCGTGTTTTATTTCAACATTTCGATCAGTATTTTTATCTATATCGTTTTTTTTCTGGCTGCTCCGGCCATTAGCTGGTATTACCAAAAGCCGATTTTGACGAACCTTTCGCGCTTTATTTTCCTCGCCTTCGTCTTCAATGCCTTTGCCACCATACAGAATGTAAACCTGATAAAGAAGCTCGACTTTAAGTCCAACACCCGCATTACTCTCTTTGCAGGGTGCATATCGGGATTGGTCGCCATTGCGATGGCATACCGCGGATTCGGAGTGTGGAGCCTTGCCGCTCAACAGGTATTGCAGGCTTTCCTGCGAAGCTCGTTGCTCTGGATGTTCGTGAGATGGCGTCCCGAAGGAGGATACGGGCATGCACACATCCGCGAGATGGCACCCTTTAGCCTGAAATTGCTACTGACCGCATTACTCAACCAGGTATGTTCCAATATATTCCCGCTTATCATCGGTAAACGGTTCTCTTTTGCGCAAGTTGCCGCCTATGGACAGGGCAACAAGCTAACCAGCATACCTCAATCGATAATCAGCGAGGGTATAAAAAGCGTGGCCTACCCTCTGCTCACAAATGTAGGCGAGGAGGGAACCAGAGGCAAGAGGGTATTTCGCAAGGTAGTGCGCATCACAGCATTTATTTCCTTTCCCGTGGGTTTGCTGCTCATCGTTCTGGCAAAGCCGTTAGTCGCATTCTATTTGCCTCCCGAATGGGGCGATGTAGTTCCTATCCTGCAAATCCTGGCAGTTGGCGGGGCTGTCTATCCGCTTTACGGGCTTGTGACCTCGTTGCTCCAATACAAAGGAAAATCGGGGACGATACTCCGGATCGAAGTTTTCCGCAACATATTGCTGTTGCTGTCCATACTCATCAGTATCAGATATGGCGTTACGGGATTGGTTGCGGGAATCAGCCTGGTAAATATCGCAGCCTTTTGCGTCGGGATATATATTTCGGGCAAAACGATATTGTACAACCCGAAAGAAATATTTCGGGACGTTGTGCCTTATATGGCTGTTGCCGGCGTATCGTTCCTGCCACTGCTGTTCCTCGGCAAGCTGGGAATCGAAAATATGTACCTGCTGGCCGCTATCCCGCTGGTTGCGGGCAGTTGCCTGTATCTGCTCATTGTAAAATTGCTGGGATCGGTAGTATTGCAGGAAACAATCGACTTTGTGAAACAATCTTTTAAAAAAACCAGATGATTTCTTTTTACAAACTAATACCCGCAATAGGCAGTGACAACAACAATAGGAGGGTGGCATGGCTGATAAATCAACTTAAACAGTTGCCGGACGGATATCGTCTGCTCGACGCCGGAGCCGGCACTCAATATTTTCGTCAGTTTTGTCCGCATTTCGATTATGTAGCTCAGGACTTTGCATCATATATACCCGATCCCAACGCACAAGGCCTGCAAAATATCGAATGGAACTACGGCAAGCTGGATATAATATCCGATATCACTGATATACCTGCACCCGATAATTCTTTCGATGCTATTCTTTGTAGCGAAGTCCTGGAACACATTCCTTATCCGGAAAAGGCTATCGTGGAATTTTCACGTCTGCTGCGTCCGGGGGGCACATTGCTTATTACAGCTCCATTCTGTTCTTTGACGCATCAGTCTCCTTATTTTTTTGCTACGGGATTCAGCCGGTTTTATTACAACCGCATGCTTCAGGATCAAGGTTTTGAAAATATAGAGACCTTAGCAAATGGCTCATATTTTGAATACATGGCACAAGAAAGCAAAAGGCTTAATGGTATATCCCGAAAGTATGCCGGAAAGCCATTATCACTGTATCAAAAGATTATCACAGGATTGTTTCTTCGTATTTTGGACAAACTGAATAAGAAAGATAAAAATTCGTCCGAATTGCTTTGTTTCAGCTATTTTGTAAAAGCAGGAAAAAAACAGTAGAAGTATGGTAACAGTACTATTGTCAGGAGGATTAGGGAACCAGATGTTCCAGTACGCGGCTGCAAAGGCGTTGGCAAAACGGTTGGGCACGTCTCCGGCAATAGACCTGTACCCGCTGATAAAGAAAACTCATGCCACCATCCGTCCCTACGAACTGGGAATTTTCAACATAGATGCTCCCATAGTATCCACCCTCAGGGGGAAGATGCTGACAAAGGCCCGCTCTTTTGTTCAGAAGCACAAAGAGTTTTTCCGGCATTTCGGACTGTTCACCGACACCTATGCCATTCTTTATCAACCTGCATTCGGCTCCCTGAAAGGAAATGTTATTCTGTCGGGCTATTTTCAGAACGAAAAATACTTTAAAGGCGCTGAGGCCGGTATTCGCGACGACTTTACTTTTCGCCATCCTTTGGAGGGGAAAAATAAGGAAATCGCAGGACAGCTTGCCTCCGTAGAGCCGGTATCGGTACACATCCGCAGGGGCGATTATGTGCAGAACGCAGATGCGGCATCCAACTTCGTTACCTGCGACGTATCGTACTACGAAAAGGCTGTCGCCCATATTTGCGGAAAAGTAAATAATCCGTCTTTCTATATTTTCTCCGATGATTTTGATTGGGTAAAAGAAAATCTTGATTTTGGAAATCATCCCGTGTCGTTCGTCGATTGGAACAGGGAGGGCAAAAGCTGCATCGACATGCGATTGATGAGCCTTTGCAAGCACAACATCACGGCCAACAGCAGTTTTAGCTGGTGGGGAGCCTGGCTCAATGCCAACCCCGATAAGGTTGTTGTATGCCCGTTGCGGTGGTTTCGGGAGGAAAAGAAAAATAGCCTGTTAAAAGATTTTTATCCCGAAGGATGGACGATGATATAATAGACATTATGTTAGTTTAAATTTATAATTGAACGGTTTATGGATAATTCTGAAATTATGCAGTGCGGCGCAAGTTTGAAAGACATGGTTAACAAAGAGATTTTTTCTCAACC
>JAISES010000332.1 GCA_031263965.1 Prevotella sp.
TAAGTATGGTCGGATCATACCGCCAGAATTCCACTTGACACTGATTCTCACTGTCCAACAATCTCTCGCTCCACGACGCGAATTTCCTCGCTTTTACCGTGCCGTAAACAGGGACATTCGGTTCGCCAAGCATAGACTTTTGTGATAAGGCGCTCTCACCCGCGATGAAAAATCCGCCCGGCAGATCCGCGTTGTTAATATAAAACCGTTTGCGGACGGGATTAAACAGGAACGGCCGCGCCTTTTCAAAAAGCTCTTTAGGCGACAGATCAGAGGTCAACACCTTTTGCGCGCCATCCTTACGCGCCGCGAGTAATCCGGTCTCAAGCAGTTGGGCGCCTGCTCTTGAGACTGTCATCGCTGAAAAACCAAATTTTTCGGGAATCCGACTGAGATACAGCGGCTTGTTTTTGCCATAGATAAAGCAAAACAACAGCATCTGCGCCGATGGCTGCAGCTTGTTGTCGGCGACGGAAGTTTGCTCACTGTCGTATCGTTCTTGCAGGAGGGCGCCCCAAAAAGGCAGAAACAATTGCTTGCCCGGTACGATGAAAGGAATCTTCTCCGCGATAAAGGTTTGTTTGCGCTGCCTGCTCAGTCTCGGCAACTCAAGCGCCACCGGCCCGCTCCATTCATCCTTCAATCGTCTGAAATGCTTTTTGATCGCCGTAACCGTGCCGGGTTCTTCATTCGGCGAGAGAATCAAACACGCTTGACTGCCTATCGTCACATGATCAATATGATAGAGTCCCTTGAGATAAAGCGGCATTCGGTCAGGTAACGGCCAGGGCCGGCGCGTTACTTTTTCGCCAAGGGCTTCTTCGATATAATCCAATCCGATCACCTCGCAGTTTAACTTTCGTGTTTCCAGTATAACAAATGAAAAGTTAAATATCAATACAAAAGTTAAACATATTTTTCGCTCTCAAAGGAACCCACCGTCTCGCCCGGCGAAAAAATTCTGCGCAATCTGCACATATTATTTTTCAACAGTTCTTTAGACCTTAGACACTCATCAGCCATCAGCCAATCTATTTGCGTAGATTTTACGGACGAACTGATCTAGTGTGACAAAATCTACAGATCAAACGTCAAACTAGAGTACCCCGCGTTTGAATTCAAAGCCGTGTGTATAAGCCTCACCCTTACGACGTATAATAAAATGAGTAGTAGATATTGTCAGCGCGGCGAGATGACGTGCAAGATCCCATTCTCACAGTTAGGTCAAAATCTGGAGACTGGAAATGACCAGTCAGGGCAGGACTGACACAATATTTACTATTCATTTTTTCCCCTTTGCGATATCGAAGTTAATAACAGGTGTTTCTTGGGAGTGTTTGGAAATATCTTATCTGCTATCCTATCGCGAATGCTGTAATCAATATTTTTTGTTATAATATGTTTTCTGACAATGCGCCGAATTAAGTTCATAATAAACCTGTCATCTTCTTTTTCCATAAGCTTTATTGCCTTATCAACGAAGCTTACCGATCCTCCGCCGATTTCTTCCATTATAAGATTTTCGATTCTATGATTTGAAATGACCATGCTGTATTCATTAAGAAGTCTCAGCGTTTCCGAGTTGGTTCCATAGAACGAAATGTTATCATACAAGGACAAGCATATTGCAGCCGCTGAATCGTTGAATATTTCTTCTATTTCACTCTTTGTGAGTTGTATATCTTCGTCATTGATGTCATCAACCAACCTTTTTATTTCATTAATTATTTCATCATATCGGTCATCAAATGGCTTAAACAGGGCGTAAAGGATTTTATTGGGCGCCGTATACATGAGATCTACAATTCGTCGTTTTTCAGGCAACTCAAGGTTTACAAAATGACTAATAAGTGACTTGGAAATGACTTCAAGGTACTTAATGGCACGAACTATGCGATATTGATGTTTATTTACATCTTCTTCATTATAATCATAAACGCTTTTATACTGAATTAGGTCAGATTCATTTTGGCGGTCGTACCGTTCGGCATCATCTGATCGCTGCTCAATTTCCTTTTTCTCTTGAGACGAAGGCATTTCAGATTTTGTATCGCGCTGACGCTTGATAAAACGAACATTGCTTATGTCGAAATTCAACTCAGGTTCGTCTTTGACAAGTGAATCAAGCAGATCGCATAGACTAAGAGCGAATCCTGTGTTATCCCGCAAAAATGATAGAAAAAGCAAAATATTATCATTGATTCCAAAGCAGATATTAGTAAAAACATATTGCAACTCGGGTATCCCAAGGCCGTTTTTTTCAATCAGCCGATTAAGCTTCTTGGCAATAAAATAAGCAAGGTAATTACGATTGGCAAACACATATACATTATTAACATCAGTTTTTGCGAGAACATTAGATTTTAATATTGAGTCGAGCATTTTCTGTGTGTCAATGTACAATCCTCGATTTTCGTTCAGTTCTTCTACTAAACGGACAATACTGGAATAATCTATTCGTTCATTTTTACGATGATGGATTAAACTGGAAATTTCTTCAAGGACAAGTAGGCAATAATCAATGCTCTTTTCTCCACACTGTGCTATAAGCGCATTACGAAGATTAGTCTCAAATACGACATTGAATACGGCTTCGCCTTTTCTATCGTCGGCGGCGCTATTGCCCATAAAAAATTTTATATACTGCACTATATTCTCAGGTGATAACTCGAATAACCCGTGCCGGCGTTCTGCGAGGTGGTCTAATATTCCTTTCAGGTATGGCAGGATAGATGGATCGTCATTTGGCTTTATTGAGTAAATTTTTTCGACAAGTTCGCTACGCTTCTCTTTATAAAATTCTTCTATTCGTAAATCATAATGACGCTCAGATTCGAATATCTCTTCTCGCGCAGCAGCATCAACATCGAGTTCTAAAACATTTTGGGAACTGTAAACAATAAATCCAACCTTGGTTCCCATCTCTTCGATGAGCTTGGACTTTAGGTTGATCAAATCCAAATCATCTATAAATAGGATTTTTCTGGAGTTGTCTGTTTGCGCATAACTTTCAAATAAAATATCATCGTCACCGTATTGATCGGAGAAAAGATTCTTAATGAGTTTATCAGCGTTCGACTTCCGAAAACTTCCTCTTTCTAAAAACAGCGGAATAAGATTTTTTTTAAGACTTTTTTCATATAGGTACTTGAGCAGAAATGTTTTTCCATAGCCACTTTTCCCTGTAATATTTATGATTTTACGTTCTTCAAGTTTTTCCCAGATAGTGTCCTCTGTTATAAGATTGATAACTTCGTTCCTTCTTGTCTTTGTTCGATAAAGCTTTGGAAACACAAAGTAATCTAAAATGTTACTTGATAGTTTCTGATCATCTTCAAAGAATGCTTTTAGGAAAGATGGTGTGGGAGAAAAATCGTGATTCTTTTGCCGCAAGGTATATTTCCCATTGCGTTTTCTGTGGAATATCGTATTATCAACATCCCACACATATTCATATTCCTGCAATTCGGAATCTTCTGTATTGAACACTAAAATAGAGAAGGAACTTTCATGGGTAAACTCACCTGAGAATTCACCGCCTTTAGAAATTAGAAAATCTTCGGTTTGAATACCCCTTATATCATGTTCATGTCCTTGGAATATGATGTCAGTATGCTTCCGCAAAACAGAATCTATCGCCTTTTTTGATTTCCAATGAAACCATTCAGGACTGTGATGCATAATTGTAACTGATAAGCTAACGCCGTCGCACCTTGTTAGTGAATAGAGATAATTGTCCGGTAAGTAGTGAATTTCTTTATTGTCGGCCCTGAGTGTCGAGAATGGTGCTGTATTTATCATATTGATTTGGACTTT
>JAISES010000377.1 GCA_031263965.1 Prevotella sp.
AAATTCTTCGTATGAAGATATATTGCCTCTGGTAAGCTGGAATAGGTCTGCAAAAGCTTGTTGGCTTAATCCCCTCACATTCCTTATCTTCTTTACGTTTTTTCCTATCTGACTCATAAAAAAGCTAAAAATATTTGCAAAACAAAATTATATTGCTACCTTTCGCTAAAATTATTGGCGAAGATATTGTTTTATTTGCTAAGATACAACTATTATATTTGAAAAACATGAGCAATTAATCCGTATAAACAGATAAATATGTATTTCAGAAAAATTGAATCTTTTATTGCAAAGCTTGGTTATTCGGTTTCATACCAGAATGAGGGAAAAGGCATATTCTGTATAGAAAGCGAAGCAGATGGTATAAAGAACCTCATCATTGGGGTAGCCCCGCCTATTCTGATTTTGGAACAATACCTCTTCACACTTAAAAGTGACGACAAGGAAATCTTGAAATCATTGCTTATCAAAAACAGGGATATCATCCATGGCGCTTTTGTATTGGATGAGGAAGGGAAAAAAGTTATTTTCAGATATACTATGCAAATAGAAAACCTGGATATGAACGAACTGGAAGGAGCATTAAACTCATTAAGTTTATTACTCAGCGAATATTACGAACAAATTATTGAATTTTCTAAAAAGTAACAACCATGAATATCTTCAAAAGATTATTACGCATAGGACAAGCAGAAATTCATTCTGCAGTGGATAAAATGGAAGACCCTATTCTTATGACCGAACAGGGCATTCGCGAGATGAAAGCCGATCTGGAAAAGGCTATTGAAGCGTTTGCACAGATTAAAGCCATGGGCATCCGGGCTAAAAATGATAAAACGAAAAAAGAAGCGGAGGCACAGGATTACGAGAATAAAGCTGTTTTGCTGTTAACTAAAGCACAGAAGGGAGAGCTCGATATGTCTCAGGCTGAAAAGTTAGCAAAGGAAGCTTTGTCACTGAAAGAAAATCTACTGAAGGAAGCAGCAGTGCTAGAAGAACAACAGAATACCCACGAAAAGGCTGCAACTGATATACAGAAAAATATAGACATTCTGAAATTCAATATCACGAAGTGGGAAAACGAACTGAAAACATTGAAATCGAGAATAAAAGTAAGCAAGGCGACCAAAGAGGTAAACAAACAAATGGCGCAAATCGATAGCAACAGCACCATAAGCATGCTGGAGCGTATGAAAGAAAAAGTGGAAGAAGAGGAAGCATTAGCGCAGGCTTATGGAGATATAGCCAGAAGGGGCGCTTCAACCGATGATGAGATAAACAAAGCCATTGGTGATGAAAACAACAAAGTGGGACAGGAATTGGATGAAATAAAAAGAAAGCTCGGATTGTTGTAAATAAAGAATTTTATTACTTTTGAACTTTATACATGACCGACTTTTTACATAATCTGATACATTCGCTACCCAATGCCGTAACTACGGTCATCATGGGCGTCTTACTGTTATACTGGCTATTTGTATTTGTAAGCGGAGCCGGATTGGAAGGCTTGGATATAGATTTAGATTTAGATACGGATGTAGACATACCTGATAGCGATATTGATACAGATTCGGATTCGGATACTGACGTCGATACAGAAAAGGCCCCCGGCTTTTTCATGCGATTCCTCAACTTCCTGAATGTAGGGAAGGTCCCGTTTATGCTTGTTCTTTCCACATTTAAGTTCTTCTTGTGGATAGGTTCGCTTATTACAACACAGTTCATCGAGGTGACTTCCTGGGGCGTTTGGTCGTTACTGATTTTAATTCCGATAGGCTTTGTCGGTATTTTCCTTACCCGATTTGCTACCAATCCTTTAGTAAAGTTATTTAAGGAAATAGGTTATAAAGGCGAAGAAGAAATTGACTTTTTAGGCCGTTCGGGGAGAATGTTATCCAATATAAAAGATAAGAAAATAGGATGTGCCGAATTTGTTATTGATAAAAATCCTATAAAATTGAATGTCATGAGTATAGACGGTTCCGAATTAAGATATGGAGAGTATGTATTGGTTGCAGATGAATCGGAAGATAAAAAAATCTATTTGGTAAGTAAGGAAATTAGTATGCGGAATTTATAAAACAAAAAGAAAAACAAACTTAATAAAAACGAATTATCTATTATGGGACAAATTATTATCATACTGGCGGGAGCTGCTGTTTTTATATTATTAGTAATGATAGGAATATTGGCTTCTTTCTACAAAAAAATCCCTCAGGGAAAGTCTATTGTACGTACCGGCGTAGGAGGTACGAAGGTGGCATTTAATAAAGGTATGTATGTAATACCGATATTCCACAAAATGGAAATTATGGATATATCGCTGAAGAAAGTTCAAATTGAACGTATGGAACACGACGGATTGATTTGTAAAGATAATATCCGTGCAGATATCAAAGTAGCGTTCTTTGTCCGTGTAAACAAATCCGTTAATGACGTTATCAATGTGGCTCAGTCTATTGGTTGCGAGCGCGCCAGCGATATATCTACCTTAAAAGATATATTTGAAGCTAATTTCTCAGAAGCGTTGAAAACGGTAGGTAAGAAATTCGATTTTATTGAACTATATGAAGCCCGCCGTGAGTTTCGTGATGAGATTATCAATATTATTG
>JAISES010000407.1 GCA_031263965.1 Prevotella sp.
CACATCCCTTCGGGTTTTTCCCTGTGGCAAGACACCGGTTATCAGGGATACAGACCCGAAGGAGTACGCATATACCAGCCTGTAAAGAAACCTAAAGGCAGGGAACTGACTAAAGAACAAAAGCTCTTCAACCGGGACATAGCTGTGGACAGAGTACGGGTGGAACATGCAATCGGAAGCGCTAAGCGATACCGTATCGTTAAAGATGAATGCCGGTTGAGAAAAAATCTCTTTGTTAACCATGTCTTTCAAACCTGCGCTGCACTGCATAATTTCAGAATTGCACATAAACCGTTCAATTATAAATTTAAACTAACATAATGTCTAATGTTAAAAGATTAACCTCAATATCCGAATCATAAGAAAGAGTAGAAGCATTCACACTGCCAGGAGTGCGATAGATCAAATAACAGGAAGCACCGTAAGTAAAAAGACCAAGATAACGGCACGGAACAGATTCACCGGTAAAATAAAAATATCACCTATACAGAGGTAAGATACCTTAACACGAGTTGTATTCATAATCCCTCAATTTGTAAATGGTTATTATTGTCTTAACACATTGCAAATCTAAGGGTAAGGGTAAGGACAGCATAATATTTTTTGTCATGTACTCAGATACAATAGTCCGTTAAACTTTTGAATTTTCAATATTTTATAAACAATAATATACCGAATGTCAAGTATTTATCTTAGAGCAAATTGTATTTACAACTAACTGATTATAAACTATATATGAAATTTTAACGGAGTATTGCAGATAGTTTACAATAAATAATTTCACAAATCACAATTGTATTTTGTTGATACACAAAATCTTGAAATTTTGAAATATGAGATCTTGAAATAGAATTTATATAGCTTATGGGGGTAATGGATTTGAGCATTGTCACATATAATGGAACGAAGCATGAAATACAAAATATAATATGGAGAATATTCCTTACGGACTGATCGCCCGTTATCTTGCCGGAGAGTGCAATGATGTCGAAAAACAACAGGTCTTGGACTGGAGTAAGCAACATCCGGACCTGATGGATGAACTCACCGGTTTGTGGCAACAAATCCCTGCTAATGAGTTTAGTCCGGATGTGGAAAATGCTTTGCAAAAGGTTAGTAACCGCACCAGTACAACCAAGAAAGGCAACTCCAAAAGACTCTTTATGTTTGTTGGCGTTGCCGCTGCTGCCGTGGCTGCTGTCTTCATTTTGATAAATATTGTCGGAACTCCGTCCCGTGGTATATCCGGTAACTCCGGATCGGAATTCCTGTTAACCTTAAGTACAGGCATTAAAGAAACAAAAGAATGCCTGTTGCCGGATGGCAGCAAAGCCTGGCTAAACCAATCGTCGGAAATACGATACCCCAAAGCATTCACAGGTGATACGCGTGAGATATATCTCGAAGGAGAGGCTTTCTTTGAGATCGCCTCCAATGCCGACAGACCATTTATTATACATGCCAATAATACACAAACACGGGTGGTAGGTACATCTTTTGGCATAAGGGCTGCCAGAGAATCGGACGAAGTAGTGGTAACCGTCTCTACGGGGATCGTTAACCTTATGGCCGAAGGTAAGTCCGGCCATATCCAACTTCATCATGGCGAACAGGGTATTTGCAATACAGGGGACAGAAAACTGGAGAAGAGCACAAATCCGGATCCAAACTATCTGGCATGGAAAACCAAAGTGTTGGTATTCAGGCAATCATCGCTGACGGAAGTGGCCAGAGTGATAGAGGAAGCATATCATACACCTGTGTCGGTAGATAATACGGTTGCTGGTCTTCGCCTTACCAGTACGTTCGATCAGCTAAGCCTGGATGAAATTTTACAAATTATAGAAATAACCTTAGGCATAAAAGCCGGAAACAGTTCGGAGGGTATTTTCTTTAAATAATAGAATTTATATTTAATAATAATCTGTTTCTGAAAATAGGAATTTTGCAAATTCGGGAATCATTAAATGATCGAATTTCCGGATTTTTTATTTTTTTCCTGTACCTTTTAGGGTTATTAAATTGGAGCATTGTCTAATTAATAAAACAGTTTGGTTTTGAAAATAATAGTGATCATAGCATGTTTATTTATAGGAGTTATTCCTGTAGTTGCACAAAATACTGTTCTCGAAAAACGGATTAGTGTAAACCTGAATAATGTATCTATGGAGAATGCCGTAGAAACGATTGCCGAAAAAGCCGGTATTCATGTATCATATTCCGGCGATTTGTTCACGGATTGTACTCCTGTTTCTCTCGACGTGCAAAATCAAATGGTATTGACGGTTCTCAACAACCTGTTTGCCCCTTACAAAATCGCTTATACGGTTCATGCAGGACAATTAATAATTTTTCCCAGAAAGACGATGGTCGTAAAGGAATATACCATAAAAGGCTCTTTTTGTAGCGATGATACCAAAGAACCTCTTTCTTATGCAACGTTGCAAATAAAGGGAAAGCCAAAGGGAGTAATTGCCGATCATGAGGGATATTTCGAGTTTACGCTGACCGAACCGGAATTGACTGATAGCCTGACAGCTTCCTGTCTCGGATACGAGCGCCGCACATTCGACCCCGATGCTCTTTTGTCAGATCAGGATTTAACTATCACATTGAAAAGTAAACCTCTGGAAATGGAGCCTGTAACTATCGACGCTGTCCGGCAAGCAAAAAAACACAAGACAATAGGAAACCGTAGTTGGTTTACCACCGGATCGTTGTATCTGGATACTCATGGGCAACAAGTCGCTT